>JBOFGJ010000001.1:0-5439 GCA_051649065.1 Flavobacterium sp.
CTAGGAGCAGCTGGACTGTTAGAACTAGTATTGGTGACAGAGAGCATGCTTCATGAGCAGTTGATAATTTCTAAGGGATTTGAATTATCAGGTGTGTCTAGAGATTTAAATATAATTACAAAGAATAGTATTGTACCATTAAATATTGCCTTGAAGACAGCATCAGGTTTTGGAGGTTCAAATACTGCATTATTAATAGCTAAACGACAATAAGTAATATGGAACAGCACAAATATAGCATCAGCCAATGGTGTACTGTATCAGACGAAGTAGTAAGTCGTTTAGATAAGGTTATTTTTGAAGGCGAAAAAGGAGATTTTTCTGCCTTTGCAAAAGCCTATTATAAAACAAATGCAATCGAGTATCCTAAGTTTTTTAAGATGGATGCCCTGAGTAAACTTGCGTTTATAGGATCTGAATGTTTGCTTCAAGGAGAAGAGTTTGAACAGCCTAATTCTGATATTGCTTTGTTGTTTAGTAATGCTAGTTCTAGTTTAGACACTGATCTTAAACACAGTGAAACTATAGTAGCTAAAGATAGTTATTACCCTAGCCCTGCAGTGTTTGTCTATACATTAGCCAATATCTGTTTAGCTGAGGTTAGTATCAGACATAAGTTACAGTCAGAGAATGTGTTTTTTATAACTCCTTCATTTGATGTTGATTTGATGTATACACAGGCTACTTATTTATTACAAAGTGGTAGAGCGAAGAAAGTTATCTGTGCTTGGGTTGATTACCTTGAAGGAGAGTATCGTTTCTTTGGGTATGTCGTTTCACCATATCAGGAAGAATTAGTAAATCACACAAAAGAGAATATTAAAAATTTATATAAAGGGAAATGGAAGATTTAAAGATTGAATTAAAGACTAAGATTATCGATGTATTAAACTTAGAAGATATTACTGTAGAAGATATCTTAGATAATGATGCACTTTTTGGGGATGGTCTAGGATTAGACTCTATCGACGCATTAGAGTTAATCGTTTTAATGGACAAGGATTACGGTATAAAACTTAGTGATCCAAAAGAAGGTCGTAATATCTTCCAATCAATAGAAACAATGGCAACGTACATCGCTGCTAACAGAACAAAATAGATCCAATGCAACAACGTATAGTTATTACAGGTATGGGTATCATCTCTGCGATAGGTAATACTGTCGAAGAGAATTATAATGCCCTATTATCAGGTCAATCAGGTATAGGAGAGATGACCTTATTCGAGTCTATTCACCGCGGAGTTATTAAAGTGGGAGAAGTCAAAAAGACTACAGATGAGTTAATCGCCGAATTGGGATTAGACGAGGATAATAACTATACGCGTACAGCTTTGCTTGGAGCAGTGGCAGCACGCGAAGCTGTAGCTAATGCAGGAATACGAGATATCAATGCACGTCCGACGGGATTGATATCTTCTACTTCTGTAGGTGGTATG
The DNA here is from genome assembly GCA_051649065.1 of Flavobacterium sp. GTDB lineage: Bacteria > Bacteroidota > Bacteroidia > Flavobacteriales > Flavobacteriaceae > Flavobacterium. The sequence goes on from JBOFGJ010000001.1 coordinate 1,438, forward strand.
GACTACACAGAGAAGTATTTTTATGATTTTGACACGATAGAGTCAAGTCGAAAGTATATTGATACACAGGGTGCAGGTGATTCTACGGAGAAGATAGCGAATAGTCTAGGACTGCAGGGGTATGTTAGTACTATCAGTACAGCGTGTTCTTCTGCAGCTAATGCGATCATGATGGGGGCTAGATTGCTTAAAGCACGTAAGCTTGACCGCGTTATTGTAGGAGGTACTGATGCCTTATCTAAGTTCACGGTGAATGGTTTTAATACCTTGATGATTCTTACAGATGGATATAATACTCCATTTGATCAAAATAGAAAAGGTTTAAATTTGGGAGAAGCAGCAGCTTATTTAGTACTCGAGCGCGAAGAAGTAGCCATAGCAGATGGACGTACTATACTAGGTGTAGTAAGTGGATATGGCAATGCTAATGATGCCTATCATCAGACCGCTTCATCTGAGAATGGCGAAGGTGCTTATCTAGCGATGAATAAAGCGCTAAAGATGGCAGGTTTATCTCCTAATGAGATTGACTACGTTAACGCACACGGTACAGCCACACCGAATAATGATCTATCAGAAGGCAGAGCTATGCAACGTATCTTCGCAGATAAGATGCCTGTGTTTAGTTCTACTAAACCTTATACAGGGCATACTCTTGCGGCAGCGGGAGCTATCGAAGCTGTATATAGTTTACTTGCCATTCGAGAAGGAGTTGTGTTCCCTAATAAGAACTTTGTCACTCCTATGGAAGAATTGACGATAAGACCTCAGACTACTGTACTTCATCAGGAAGTGAATACTGTGCTGTCTAATTCATTTGGCTTCGGAGGCAATTGTTCTACTGTTGTATTTTCTAAAAGATAAGGTTATGAAAGTATATATAAATGGTGTTGGTTCTGTCTCGTTTCAAGAGGGAACTAGAGGATTTAAATCAGCTAATCTATCGCGCGTAACTCAAGGGCTTAACGCAGCTAATCAACCTTCGTATAAAGACCTCATCCCTGCAGGTATGATTAGACGTATGGCTAAGGGAGTAAAGATGGGCATATACGCATCTCATTCTGCCTTAGAAGATGCAAATATTACAGTGCCTGAAGCTATTATTACAGGGACAGGACTGGGGTGTTTAGTTGACTCTGAGAAATTCTTGACAGCGATGTTAGATAATAAAGAGAGTTACCTTACCCCTACTTCGTTTATCCAATCTACGCATAATACTGTAGGTGGACAGATAGCTCTTAAACTACAGTGTACAGGATACAACTTTACTTATGTACATCAGAACAGTTCTTTTGAGTCTGCTCTTTACGATGGTGTTTTACAGTTGCAGGAAGGTGAATTGTCTAATGCACTTATCGGAGGCGTAGATGAGATAGCTGATATTACGATGCACTTCTTACAACTTAGAGAGAAGATAAACACGACAGATACAGTATTCTCTAAAGGGGTTAACTACTCTGAGGGAGCTACTTTTGTGATGCTTGATACTAAACAGACAGCGTCTTCTTATGCAGAAGTAGTTGACGTTACTATCTGTAATAAGATAGATAACACTTCAACCTTTATTACTACTTTTTTGGCTGAACATAACATCACACCTGAGCAGATAGACGTACTAGTATCAGGTAGTAATCAGACTGCTAATGACGGAACATACTACACAGACGCTTCGACTACGTGTGTTAATAGCGCTGTAGAGACATTTAAAGAGTTTAGTGGAGAGTATCATACTGCATCAGCTTTTGGTCTCTTAAACGCATGTGAAATGATGAAGAACCAACAGTTGTTGAGCACAGGTGAATCGAAGACAATAAACTACATTTTAGTGTATAACCAATTTGACGGTAAAGATCACAGCCTAACTTTATTACAGAGATGTTGAGATTCAGACTTATCAACTCCGTTGGGATATTGTATTTCATTGCAGTTGCTTTAGTTGTATATACTTATAATGCTAGTTGGTGGTGGTTTATAATAGGCGGATTACTGTGGATAGGTATGCTCGCTTGGGGGGCTTTTGACATTCGACTAAACGTTTTTGTCAAGGCGATCTCTTGTCGCAAGGGTGAGTCTCGCAAGCGCATTGCCCTTACTTTTGACGATGGCCCTACCCTATTCACTCCTAAGGTACTCGACTTACTGAGTCAATATCATGCGAAAGCGACCTTTTTTTGCATTGGAAAACAAGTTGAATTACACCCTCATATTTTGTGCCAAGTCCTTGATCAAGGACACCTTATCGGCAACCATACTCAGACGCATACTACCCGTATGGGGTTTCTCTCAGCGGATGAGGTTTATCAAGAGATTACACTAGCAGAGCGCACCATATCGGATATCATCGGCATAAGACCGATGTGGTACAGACCTCCTTTTGGGGTAACTAATCCTAAGATAGCCCGTGCCCTGTCCAAGACACATTATCGCATTGCAGGTTGGAATATTAGGTCTTTAGATACCGTAATTGAAAAAGAACAACGTATTTTTGAACGTATAAAGCACAAGATTAAACCTGGTGGGATTATTTTGCTTCACGATACGACAGATAAGACAGTACAGGCGCTAGAGTTATTGTTAATCGAACTCACTAAACAAGGGTATCAAATGGTCACTCTAGATGAATTATTAAACAATTAAAAGTATGAAAAAGGTATTAAGTACATTGTTTTTATTGGTTATAACAACAGTTTCATTGGCTCAAGAAAAAGCAATGAATCAAACAGAAATTGCAACATTTAAGAAAGAAGTCATTTCTAAAACCAAAGAAATAACAAGTCTATCTACTGATTTTACACAGTATAAGCACATGAGCTTTATGTCTAAAGACATAGAGTCTAAGGGGGCAATGCTCCTTCAGGTGCCTAGTAAACTGTTGTGGAAATATACAACTCCGTTTGAATATAGCATTGCCTTTAAAGACAATAAAATCAGTATCAATGACCAAGGAAAAAAGAATAAGATAGACATCGGGAACAACAAGAAGTTCGCGAAGATCAATACCCTTATCGTAGGCAGTATTAGCGGGAATATGTTTGATGACAAGGAGTTTAAAATCACCTATTTTAAGAATAATAAACGCAGTATAGCTAAGTTAGTCCCTACCAGTAAAGAGATAACACAGTATATCTCACAGATAGAACTGTACTTCGACGAAGGACAGAGCACTGTATCTGAGGTGAAGCTTATCGAACCTTCGGCAGACTATACACGCATCGTATTTAAGAACAAAAAAACTAATATCAAGCTAAATGATTCGAGTTTTAATAATTAGTATTTGCGCATTACTAGCGGTCTCGTGTAAGAGTGTGAAGCTGGATAATGTACCTAAAAATACCTTCATTGCTAAAGAGGCGGTGATCGAGAACAGCTATTTCGCTAAGATCGGAGAAGAACACATCTTTAGAGCAAACCTAACTGTATTTAAGCACGAGTTAAGTGGATTATTAGTCATTAAGCGCATAGATGAGCATCAGCACAGAGTGGTCATGACATCCGACTTTGGCAACACATTATTTGATTTTTCTATTTATTCGGATAAATACAACGCAAATTATGTGATGAGTGATATAAATAAGAAATTTATATTGAATATCTTAGCGATAGATTTTCAGTTGTTTACGGCGGTGAAGTTGCCTACATCGAGAGTTTCTTTAGGCACAGAAGAGAATATCTCTATCGGGACATATAATAAGCTAAAGACAGTTGTGTTTTGGGACAATAACTTACAACAGGTATCGCGCCTAGTCTATGGTACTGCGAAGAAAGCTAAAGTGTCTTATAATTACACAACAACTGAGAAAGACAAGCCTGTCTTATTGATAGAGCATTATAATTTCCCGATGAAGATTAAGCTCACACCGATGAATGACCAATAGTTTAGTACGTTAGCATGTAAATAAAACATAGATATGAAAAAGTTAGTATTACTCTTATTATTAATGGCAGGTGTAAGTCAGACTTACGCTAAAGAGAAGTCAAAGCGCTTTAACCCTGGTATCCGTG
>JBOFGJ010000002.1:0-1419 GCA_051649065.1 Flavobacterium sp.
CTGATATTCCACAAGACATTGGACAACCAGAGCTCGGCCCTATTTCTACAGGACTAGGTGAAATATACCAATACGTAGTAAGACCTCTTGATGGCTATGAAAACAAATATGATCTAACAGAGTTACGCTCTATCCAAGACTGGGTAGTACGTCGTCAGCTACTATCTGTAAAAGGAGTTGCTGAAGTAAGTAGTTTTGGAGGAAAGCTAAAACAGTATGAAATAGCTGTAAACGCAAACAAACTAGATGCTTACGGCATTACTATCAATGATGTATTTGCGGCACTAGAAAATAATAACGAGAATACAGGAGGTGCATATATTGAGAAAGGCCCAACTGTATTATACATCCGAACAGAAGGGCTAGTAGGCACTATCGAAGATATAGAAAATATAGCTGTTACTTCTAGAAATACGGAAGTACCTCTACTTATCCGAGATGTAGCTAAAGTACAGATAGGACACGCTACCCGCTACGGAGCAATGACTTTTAACGATAAAGGAGAAGTATCTGGAGCTGTAGTAATGATGCTTAAAGGAGAAAATAGTAATGACGTAATTAAAGACGTCAAACTAAAAGTAGCCGAAATACAAAAGACTTTACCAGAAGGAGTAGTAATAGAACCATTCCTTGACCGTACTAAGATGGTTAACAACGCCATCGGTACAGTAGAGCGAAACTTAACAGAAGGAGCATTAATTGTAGTATTTGTATTAGTCCTATTCTTAGGAAATATGAGAGCAGGTCTACTAGTTGCTTCTATCATTCCACTGGCTATGCTATTTGCTATCTGTATGATGAACCTATTTGGAGTAAGTGGTAACTTAATGAGTTTAGGAGCCCTTGACTTTGGTCTTATCATTGACGGAGCAGTTATTATCGTAGAAGCTGTCCTCCACCAGTTCTCCCATAATGCGAGGTACAAGTCAATGAACAAATTATCACAAGATGATATGAACAAGACTGTAGTCCACTCAGCATCCAAGATGATGAACAGTGCTGTATTTGGTCAGATCATTATTCTTATTGTATATATCCCTATCCTAACCCTAGAAGGTATCGAAGGTAAGATGTTTAAACCAATGGCACAGACAGTAGCTTTTGCACTATTAGGGGCATTCATCTTATCCCTAACGTACGTACCGATGATGAGTTCATTGATTATGAGTCGCAAAGTAACTCATAAGCCCAACTTATCAGAGCGTATTATGAATCGTGTAGAAGCTTTTTATCAACATTGCCTTCTAAAAGTATTGTCTATACCGAAGATTATCTATTCAGTAGTTGCTGTCCTTTTTATCTCTGCATTATACATTCTATCAACTTTAGGAGGAGAGTTTATCCCTTCATTAGAAGAAGGAGATTTCGCAGTAGAGACCAGAGTACTTACTGGAAGTAACCTTACCACCACAATAGAAA
>JBOFGJ010000003.1:0-2105 GCA_051649065.1 Flavobacterium sp.
TGCTCGTTTCTTCTAATAGGAATGATACTAAAATAGGGGGGTATGATAAAAAATATTTACAAAATAACATTAATGACTTTATTAAGTCTATGTTCTACAATTGGAACTGCTCAGAATCATTATATCAAAAAGGCAAATAAGGAGATAGAGAGAATGGCTTATGGGGATGCAATTAAAACTTATGAAAGATTAGTTGCAAAGGGTAAGCAGGCAGATGACATCCTTATGAATCTGGCTAAGGCGTATTATGAAAATGGAATGTATTTAGAGGCTAATCACTGGTATAGTAAATTATATGAGAAGGTGTCAAGCCCTAATGATATAAAGGATGTCGATGCATTCTATAAATATATTCAGACTATTAGAACCACGGGTGATTATGCCTTGGCTAGCGCAAAGATGGAGCTATTAGTAGAAAAAGCTCCTAATGATGGTCGGGTAAAGAAATATCTAAGTGATCCTAATTATTTAGAGCAGGTTAATACCAATAGAGATGGCTATAGAGTAAAACAGCTTAATAGCGTGAATACTGCTGGTTCTGAATATGGATCAGCGTTATATAAAGGGGAGATCGTATACGCTTCTTCTACAAATAAAAAGGGAAAACACAAGAAAACACATAGCTGGACTAATGATCCTTATACAAAGTTATATTCTGCTCCTGTAAGAATAGATGGGTATGTAGGAAAGGCTAAGCCTTTTGCTAAAAAGCTAGAAGGCAATTTTAACGAGGCTAATGCAATCTTCACTGCTGATTCAAGAGCGATGTACTTCTCTAGTAATAATAGAGCAGATAAATCTCTAAGATATTCGGATGGTGCGTTAATGGTGAATCTATATCGTGCATATAGTTTTGGTTCAGGTAAATGGGGAGATGTAGAGAAACTAAGTATTAATGTGGATCACGGTAATACTGCTCATCCTGCTTTGACTCCTGATCAGGATTGGATTTACTTTTCTTCTGATAGACCTGGTGGATATGGACAGTCGGATCTATATCGAGTGAGGCTGTATAGAGATGGTACTATGGGAACACCAGAGAACCTAGGGGATAAGATAAATACTGATGGCAGAGAAAGTTTTCCTTTTGTTAGTTCTGATAATGTACTGTACTTTGCCTCAGATGGGCATCCTGGTTTAGGAGGACTTGACCTGTTTGGTGTGCAGATTTATGATGATGGGACATTCGGAGAGGTGGTTAATTTAGGTAATACTATCAATAGCCCTTATGATGACTTCGCGATGTACCTAGACCCAGAAGCTAAGTTTGGATTTATTACCTCTAATAGACCTAATGGACAGGGAAAAGATGATTTATACTATGTGAGAATGAAACAAGGAACAGAGTTAAATATCGCTCAAGAGATTAGAGGTGTTGTCATTGATAAAGATACTAAAAGACCTATTCTAGATGCTTTCGTTTACTTATATGATAGTAAGCACCGATTGATAGAAGAGATAGAGGTAGATAAGCGTGGTGAATATGTATTTAAGGATGTGAAGGTAAATAGAGACTATTATCTAGGTGTAAAATCAAATGGATATGTTTCTGAAGAGACATCTGTAGAGGATGTGGATAAGAATGATGTAGTCGTAGTTAAGTTTGAATTAGCAAAAGCTAATAGTAACTTTAATAATCGTGAAAATGACCACTATGGTCAAGCTCATTATGATGCATATAATAAAGCAACAAAAGAATTAAAGAAAGGGGATGATATCAGTAGCCATATGGCTTTGGCTCCAATTTATTTTAACCATGATAGTTTTATCATCAGAAATGACGCTCAACAGGAGTTAATCAAGATTGCATCTGTTATGAAAGCTAAATCATCTGTGAAGATAGAAGTTAGGTCTCATACAGATAGCAATGGATCAGATGCTTATAATAATAGATTATCTCAACGTCGTGCTGATGCTACTGTAGAGTGGTTAATAAGCCAAGGGATTAGTCCTTTAAGATTAAATGGTGTGGGTAAAGGAGAGTCTGAGATTATTAACCGTTGTAAAAATAACGTTCCTTGTAGTGAAAAAGAACATCAAGTAAATAGACGTAGTGAGTTTATAATAACTGATTTATAGTATAATCCCATAATCCGTATTAGTTA
>JBOFGJ010000004.1:0-1737 GCA_051649065.1 Flavobacterium sp.
TAGTCTCTTGAGTAAAACCACGTTCTTTGAAGTAAGTCATCCCTATAGCTTTCCCTTCTTCAGCTTGAAACAGGGTCTCCTCAAAGTATTTCTTCGCAAACTCAGACACAATGAACATACTCTCCTTCTCATTCAGTTGCTCTTTCTCCTCATCGCTCTGTTCAGTCTCCTCTATTTCGATACCATACTTCTTCGCCAAGTAGCGTATAGCCTCAGGATAAGAGAAATGCTCATGCTCCATAATAAAGCTAATTGCATTACCTCCTTTACCAGAACTAAAATCTTTCCAAATCTGTTTAACAGGCGATACCATAAACGACGGTGTTTTCTCGTTAACGAAAGGACTAAGCCCTTTGTAGTTACTCCCTGACTTTTTCAGAGTTACAAAGTCACCTATTACCTCCTCTACACGAGCGGCATCAAAGACGGCATCTATGGTACTTTTGGAAATCATATATTAAGTTTAGTTCTATGTATGTATACCTCGATTATACTATAATTTGTAATATACACATATTTCTGGCAGATGCAAAGGTAAAAGAAAAGGGAGTTGTTTTAGAATAAATAATCTAAAAACAACTCCCATAACCTAATAATTCATTGTAATAATTAACTAATTAAATTTAGAATCTAACTGTTCTAGTCTTATAAAGACATAACTTATATATGGTAAAATACCAATCCTATTACAAATCTAATCTTACACCGAATGACCACATATTCTGTTTAACATCATTGTGTTTAAACATCGGTGTTAACTCATATTGAGCGAATAAGCTCCAATCTCCATTACCCACATAAGCACCTACACCATATCTTACTTTATTGATATCTAAAGCAGTTCTTTCTTTGGTTCTAAACTCATTTCCATCTTCATTATATCTATACACCTGATAAGTATCCTTGCGATTAATATTCATAAATCCACCTAAACCAAATCTCCATGTTTGTTGACTTTTAAAATACGTTCTACCCGTTTTCTCATTTACTTGAGGCTTAGTTAGATCAAATTCTAAATACACAGGGATTTGTAAAGATCGTATCGCTAGTCTATTCTTGCGTAAATCTTTATCATGATCCACAATAGCTACTTGTCCATCAGGTTGTTTTTGAAAATAACGGTTCTCCGTTGGCTTTAAATTATTGTACTCTAATAACAATCCATATCTAAGGTGCAACAGGTTGCTATCTTTTAATAAACGGCTATTTACATTAAATCCCCATTGAATAAAGTTAGACGGCACATAGCTAATGTCTGAATTTGCAAAAGAACCTTCCGTTGCTAGATTACTCATTCCATAGGCAAACTGAAGTTGAACCTGATTACGTCTATCTGCTTTTATTTTAGTACCTCTTTGTATGTAATTTTTACGTCCAATAAGAATAGCAGATCCATACTCTGACTCATCAGGAGTTTCGTATAACTCTCCCGATTTAATAGAGTACTTCACATGATTCTGTACCGTCTGAGATAAGCTATCATTCAGGCGATTTATCCTTTCCTCTAATCGCGTTGACGATTCAGCAGCTAATTTACTCTTCACCTCTTGTGCCTCGTCCTCTGTCAGTTTCTTATTTTCCACCAACACATTCAGAGAATCCACCTTAATCTTTAGAGACTCCTTCTCTTCTATTGTGCTATTTTGAATCTTAACAGCAATACTCTTTACCTCTTTATTAAATTTTAATACTTGTCCATACATCCCCATAGTGGCTAGCATGGCAACAGTCATAATT
>JBOFGJ010000005.1:0-1697 GCA_051649065.1 Flavobacterium sp.
ATATAAAGTAATGATATTTAAGTAGTTGGTTTGTTTATTTTCGTATTTTGCTGACCTAAAGTGCATGAAATGTATAAAATCAGGAAAATTAAGTATTCTCAGGGATCTGTTTCAGTACAGGTATATAAGATTGAAAATCGCAAGCGTGTGATTGTTCGTCATATTGGTACTTCTCGTGATGAACAAGAATTAGAAAATTTACTGATTTTAGCCAGAGACTTTATTCAAAAGCTTTCAAAGCAGCTATTCCTTTTTACAGGAGACACTAATAATCAGGTTGTAAATTTAGCTCAGGTTGAATTTTTGGGTGTTTACTATAATTTCTTTTATGAGTTGATGCATAAAATAGTTATTTCAGTAGGTTTTGATAAACTTCAAAGTAGTTTCTTACTTGATTTAGCTATCATACGTATGTTAGAGCCTAGTTCTAAACTACGCTCAATATCTTTGTTAGAAGAATATTTTGGAATCAAGTATAGACGTCAAAAATATTATGATTTTGCACCAAAATGGCTTGAATTACAGAAAAAAGCAGAGCAAATCGCGGTTAGTTTTGCTCAGTTACATTACAATTTTGATTACAAATTGGTATTTTATGACGTTACTACTCTTTATTTTGAAACCTTTGAGTCAGATGAGCTTCGCAAAAATGGCTTCTCTAAAGATAATAAATCACAACAGCCACAAATTTTAGTTGCTTTAATGGTAACTAAAGATGGACTTCCTATTTCTTATGATGTGTTTGCGGGCAATACTTTTGAAGGACATACCTTTATTCCAATGATTGAACAGTTTATTCGAAGAAACCAAATTCAAACATTTACAGTGGTTGCTGATGCTGCAATGATCAGTTTGGAAAATAGCATTGCATTAAATAAAAAAGGAATAAATTTTATCGTTGGTGCTAGATTAGCTAATCTACCTAGTACCGTTATTCAAACCATAGATTCACAACTACCAAGAGAAGATGGTAAAACCTTGAGAATTAAAACTGTGACAGGAGACTTAATTTGTAGCTTTTCATCTGTACGGTTCCGTAAAGATAAATACGAGATGGAAAAGCAGTTAAAACGAGCAGAAGACCTAGTTAACAATCCAGGTCAAGGTAAAAAACTAAAATTTACGAAATCATCTGGTGAGAACATGGAAATAAATCAAAAACTCGTAGCTAAAACAACTAAACTACTTGGTGTTAAGGGCTATTATACTAATCTACCTCAAGAAAAGGCTAGCGATAAGCTTATCATAGAGCAATACAAGGAGCTGTACCGCATTGAGCAAGCTTTTAGAATATCTAAAAGTGATTTACAAACTAGACCTATTTTTCATTATAAAGAAGAACCTATAAAACTTCATATACTAATATGCTTTATTGCTTTAGTACTCTCAAAACATATAGAATTACAAACAAATTCATCAATAAAAACCTTTATACATGAATGTAAAAAGATAACAGATGCCCGATTAAAAAATAAATTAACAGGAGAAGAATTTAATATGAGAGCGTCTAGCAATCCTAAAATAGAGGATATCTTATCCAAATTAGAAGTGCTGACCTAAAACGGACAAGTCAGGAGTTATCAGTTAACGGTTTGTACCTAGCGTGTGAGGAATACAAGGTGATAGTTTAAGTTAATTGGTTTGTAGAGGCGTCAATACTTTGCGTCTCACCCAATTCTTTTCCATAAAGTAATGAT
>JBOFGJ010000006.1:0-8449 GCA_051649065.1 Flavobacterium sp.
ATCCTTAAACCTATATAACAGTAGTTGTTTAGTACCACAAGGCTAATACACACTTATCTTATTTATTTAAAAATATTAATTCATCTTCTTCTGATGTATAAGAGTTTTAAATAAAGTAGCGTCTATTTTAAACAAATAGACGCTCTGTGGGGACTTTTAAAACAATCCTTTCATCTTAACCCCAGAATCAGCATTAGCCAAATACTACAAAGTAATTCTACTTTATAATTCTTTCATTTCTTCTAAAACCATACTATAATATGCTTTTATCAAATTCAGACCTATTTTATATAATTGCTTTTCGTTTATCTATCTATCGTTGATTCTGGGGCTAATAAAAGTCTTGCAAACTTATACTTTTGGTAATATAACAATCTAAAAAATTGGGTGAAGCAAGACAAAAACTGAGTGAAGCACAAAAAAAGGAGTTGAATAATAAATCCAACTCCTTTAATAATTTTTACAATACTAGTATTATTGTCTTACTAGATAGATACCATCTTCTTTGATTTCTATTTTCTTCTCTTTATAAAGTGCTCCAACAGCTTTCTTGAATGTCTTTTTACTCATATTCAAGACAGTTTTGATATCTTCTGGATGACTGTTGTCGTTTAAGCCTAAAAAACCTTTGTTATGCTCTAATTCTCTAATAATAGTAGAGACTCCTTCTATGACACCACCGTATCCCATTTTAGTTCTACTAACATCTATTTTACCATCAGGGCGAATAGATTTGATATATCCTAAAACACGGTCTCCTGTATGTAGTTCTTCAAATACCTCATTCTTATAAATTAACCCAGCGTGCTTCTCATTAATGATAACATTAATTCCAAGGTCAGTGATATGTGATACCACTAACTCTACTTCTTCTCCTTCAGTAACAGTGATATCTTTATTATCAACGAACTGCTTTAATTTACTAGACCCTACTAAACGATTAGTTTGATCATCTAGATACATATAGATTAGGTATCTATTCCCCTCTTTCATTGGTCTAGCTTGCTCTCTAAATGGGACGAATAAATCTTTCTCTAGTCCTATATCCATAAAGGCTCCAAAATCATTTATATAATTAACCTTTAGCAAAGCGAACTCATTTACATATATCTTTGGCTCTAAAGTAGTCGCTACTGGTCTTTCTTCTTGATCCAAGTAAACAAATACTATTAGTTCATCCCCTACTTTATAATCACTTATTTCGTATTTAGTAGGTAAAAGAACTTCCTGCTCACCATCTGTCAAATAAATACCGAAGCTAGCAAAACGGCCAACCTTTAATTTATTATCATCTCCTATTTTTATCATAATCTTCTATATCTTAATTATTGTACACCAACTTTACTTCTTACCTAATCTCTAAGTCAAACATATCTCTTAACGCATTTACTTCTGGGTTAAGATCAACAAAATGTTGATATTTATCTTTTGAATCAAGTACCTTTTTAACGAGCTTAATCTCTTCATTAACAATGATATTTAATTCAATGTCAAAGTTCTGTAATTTTTTTCTAAGGTAGTTAACTAGATCATATTTATTCTCTTCAAAACTTAATTTAGATCCAGCATTCGGCAATTCTAACTCTATTTTTGAAGCTTTAAGCTCTGGTCTAGCCATTCCCATTAAAGACGCCATTAAAGGCAATCCACTTCTCAACAAACGATCTGTATACGAATTCCACTCCACCATTAATTGGTCATAAGTAAAAGACTCTTTAGGCAAATCATCAGGATTGACTACATTCTTTTCTAATGAAGAGGCTAATTCCTTCCTATTTCTAATACTTGTTAATGATAGTGCAGAAGTACGCTTAGGTTGTTGGCTTTCTACATTACCAAGCTTATTGTTATTTTGACTAACTTCTTGAATATTACCTATTGGATTTACCTCTATAGGATGATTTTGCGATACACCCTGTGTTTCAAATGTATTAATTTGCCCACTAAAAGCATTATCAGGATAAACAGGCGAATCTATATTAGCACTGTTAACAACATTTACAGAAGTTAGTTCATTACTATTTACTTGACTAACAATATGATTACCATTATTAGCAAGTTGATTTAATGATTCTACCTGGTTAGGCATAACATTCTGTAACAATGATCTAAGCGCAGAAGCAGGTATTATAAATTGTTTATCTTTTTTTTTTCGCCTTCATAAGATAAAGACGCTAACTGCATAAGGCATAACTCTACTAATAATCGCTGATTCTGACTAGACTTATATTTTAAATCACTGTCATTCGCTATCTCTATTGCTTGTAATAGAAAAGGCATAGAAGTACGTTGAGATTGTACCTCAAACAATTGTTTTCCGTGATCTCCGATCTCTAATAAGCCTATTGTTTCAGGGGTTTTACACACCATTAAATCTCTAAAATGAGAAGCTAATCCTGAAACGAAGTGATGGCCATCAAATCCTTTAGATAGAATATCATTATAAGCTATCAATAAGGCAGGTATATTATTCTGTAAGATAAAATCTGTAATGCGAATATAGTACTCAAAGTCTAATACATTCAGATTCTCTGCAACAGCCTGTCTCGTTAGATTACGTCCACAATATGATACCACTCTATCAAAAATAGACAAGGCATCACGCATAGCCCCATCTGCTTTCTGAGCAATAATACGCAGTGCATCATCTTCGTAGTTTATACCTTGACTTCTAGCTACTAGCGCTAGGTGATTAGCCGCATCAGCTATCGTGATACGTTTAAAGTCAAAAATCTGACATCTCGATAAGATCGTTGGTATAATCTTGTGTTTTTCAGTAGTTGCTAATATAAAGATAGCATGACGTGGTGGCTCTTCTAATGTCTTTAGGAATGCATTAAAAGCAGCTGAAGATAGCATATGCACCTCATCTATAATATATACTTTATACTTCCCTGTCTGTGGAGGGATACGCACTTGATCAATAAGACTTCTGATGTCATCCACTGAGTTATTAGACGCTGCATCAAGTTCAAATACATTAAATGCGAAGTCCTCATTCGGATCATCATACCCTTCTTGGTTTATTTTTCTAGCTAAAATACGTGCACAAGTAGTCTTCCCTACTCCTCTAGGTCCTGTAAATAATAAAGCTTGTGCTAAGTGATTACTCTCAATAGCATTAACTAAAGTACTTGTAATAGCTTCTTGTCCTACTACATCTCTAAAGGTTTGTGGTCTGTATTTACGAGCAGATACGATAAATTGTTCCATAGGTGTCTTATTATCGCAAAGGTAGTTTATTTTTTAGAATACAGAAACTATTCTCTTAACTCTGAAGGGAAAAACTCATCACTACTAATCTTTCTAGACCACTGTTTACGCAGTTCATTCAGATTAATAGGTTTATGAGCAGGCCTATTTTCTAATTCAAAACTATAGAACAGATATTGAAGTTGTACTTCGATATAAAAATCATCAAGGTAAAGTTCCGGATGATATTCTGATTTCAAATCAAGACTAAATGTTCTAGCCGCAGTATTAGACCAAAACGCCTTCCATCCACTCTTAAACTCTTTAATAAGTTTATAAACCGTTTGTCCTGTTTGTCTATCGATTAATTTGATCAATATCTTACCATCATTACGAGATAGCTTTTTAAGTTTCTCTGTAAATTGTTCTTCTAAGTATTTTTGTGAACGTTTAATATATTTGCGTTTATCGCTATTACTAGACATTTTCTCTAAGTTGGCATTTAGGATAACCAGATTCTCAGCAGTTGCTTTAGCGTATGGATATACTCTGCGTAATCTATTGCGAAGAATAATCATATCACGACGATATTTTTCATCTTTTATATCAACACCTATAAATATTTCAGGCATAGTATACTCCTGTATAGTATCCCCATTCACTATAATTTCGTGTGGTATATCTGGCACTGCTACTAGCTTTTCCTCTTGAGCTAAAAGCAATTGACTAACCATAATAAAACCAAACAGCAAAAGCTTTTTCATAACTTTACATCTATATCAAAATATAAATAATCCCAAAAAAAATTGATCCAATAGAACTGTTCAATCCTACTGAATAATGTTAAAAATTGGCCTACCAAAATTATCTCTTTTTGTTGAGTAATAATAATGTATTTGGTAAATTAGCAAAAAAAATATCATGAGTACAAAGACAATACTAGATGACCATTCGTTAGCATTTTTAGAGACATATCTAAACAATGCTTCCCCTACAGGATTTGAGTCAAACAACCAAAAGACGTGGATGGAATACTTAAAACCGTATGTAGACACCTTTATCACTGACACTTATGGTACTGCGGTGGGAATCATTAATCCTGATGCTCCATATAAAGTAGTTATTGAAGGACATGCTGATGAGATCTCTTGGTATGTTAAGTATATAACAGATGATGGTTTTATTCATGTAGTGCGCAATGGCGGTAGTGACCATATGATAGCCCCTTCTAAAAGAGTACATATACACACTAAAAAAGGAATTGTAGAAGGAGTATTCGGATGGCCTGCTATTCATATTAGAAACAGAGCTGGTAAAGAAGAATCACCTAAGATAGAGACTAACTTTATCGATCTAGGGTGTGATACTAAAGCAGAGGTAATAGCATTAGGCGTACAAGTAGGATGTGTAATCACTTATCCTGATACATTCACTATCTTAAATGGCAATAGATTCGTATGTCGCGCTATTGACAACAGAATGGGTGGATTTATGATTGCACAAGTAGCACGTCTACTAAAAGAAAACAACAAAACACTTCCATTCGGTCTTTATATCGTTAATGCTGTACAAGAAGAAGTAGGTCTACGTGGTGCAGAAATGATCACACAAACAATCAAACCTAACGTAGCTATCGTTACTGATGTGTGTCACGATTCTAATACTCCTATGGTGGATAAAAATATAGAAGGTGATAATAAGATTGGTAGAGGACCTGTTGTTGGTTATGCTCCTGCTATTCAAAATAATCTTAGAGAGCTAATAGAAGATACTGCTGACAATAATAACATCCCATATCAACGCAATGCAATGTCGCGTGTGACTGGTACTGATACAGACGCATTCGCATATAGTAACGGAGGAGTGGCTTCTGCCCTAATCTCATTACCACTTAGATACATGCACACTACTGTAGAGATGGTACACAGAGATGATGTGGAGAACACAATCAAACTTATCTACGAAACACTTCTTAAAATAGAGAATAATGAAACATTCTCTTACTTTAAATAGTCAATCAAAATATGTAATAACATCTAACACCTTAAGTCTGCAACTACCATTTACTGCGATGTAATTATACAAAATAGCTCTGAATTTATTTTAAGAATAAATAAAAGAAATATGAAGTAGAAATGCTTTGCACTATTTGGCTAATGCTTAATCTGGGTTTAAGGTAATACAATTAAGCAAAGGCAGTCGAGACTGCCTTTTTTTTGTACCTGATTAGGACAAATGTATCCAATAATAACAATTTGATAGAATAATGATAGCATAGTGGTTCCATCAAAATAGACCTAATCTATGCGACCACTACCTTTTTTTAGAAATAAATTGCCCAAATAACCTCATAAAAATGTCTACTGAGTAAGAGAAACACTGGAAAAAATATCATATTGCCTTCTGACATTTATTTTCTAAAGAGATCCTTCCTAAAACCTACTCTATTTGGTAAACAAGACCACACTTTTTAATATAGCTTATCCATGTATTTGGATTAAATCGGCTATCTTTGAATAAAAATTGATAATACAATGTCAAATTACAATCGCAATAAGAATACAGCTTCTAAACTAAATACTAACCTACCTTTAGCTCAGATAATAGAACTAGCAGGAGATAACCCTGAATACAGAATCGTGTTTTATGATCGCTTCCTAAAAGACAGTATCTATGTCTTAGTCGAAAAAGGCTCTCTAGATCTTTATGGGGATAATAATGCTGGTATAGCACCTCCTATCATCGCTTTTGAGAATAACTGTATTCCTGTATTCACTCATCCTGATAGAATCTATGATGCAAGTGCTATACATGAAGAAATGGATTATATGAAAGTTAGAGGTAACGCATTCTTAGAAATGACACTTGGCGCTACTATTATTGTCAATCCATTCTCTAAAGTCTACAAAGAACTTGTAGCTAATGAGATTTCAGAAATGCTTAATGGAAGTATTTTTAATACACTCTCAAGTCCTGTGCTAAAAGCTCAGATGAATGTAAAAATAGGCAAACCCGAAACTGAGCCAACTACTTTAATAGAAGAGTTAAAAGAAGTATTCGCTAAAAACAACCTGATAAAATCAGCTTACATAGGATGGACTTTTAATGAAATACTAGATAAAAAACCTCATTATATCTTCGCTGTTGAATGCGAGAAAGAGTTGACTAACTTTAAAGAAGTAGCTGACACTATATCAGAACTATGTAAACCACACTTAACTAAAGAGGAATATATAGATATTATCAAATTAGAAAAGAATGGAAACTTTAGTGATTATTTTTACAATCAAGCAGAGCCATTCTATGTAAAATAGATGACGATGAATACTATTGCTACCTTCACTCCTATTAATTTAGAAACTTGGTCTCGTACTCCTTATTATGAGTATTACCGAAATATTCTCTGACTTAAGGAGTGATTACAGGGAGGACTTTAGAACATTTCATCAAAATGTCATTAACGACATAGAGAAATACAAAGACATACAAAATACAGCAAATGATGCTAAGAATTGGATAAAATAAGGATTGCCATAAAAAAGCAATCCTTATTTTTTTTCACACTAACCTCAATATCAATAATCTATTCTGTATATAGCCTTTACTATCATAGTTCTATATACATCCAATAAAAACAAACAGCAGTATTTACTATCAGGTTTATATGTCTATCGCTTAATCTGGGATAATTAGCGTACTTTTGCCGATTCTAAAATTTTCAATATATGCCACAAAAAAATAAGAATAGTTTTGTCTTTTTAGTATACCTCGTTGGATTGAGTATTATTGGTTTTCTAGCCACAGATATGTATCTACCAGCATTTGACAAAATGCGTATTGATCTAAATACTTCCAAAAGCAACATTAGTGCAACCCTAAGCTTATTCTTAGCAGGATATGCTATAGCGCAATTAATGTGGGGACCAATCTCTGACAAACTAGGAAAGCCTAAAACTATCATCATAGGATTAAGTATATTTACCTTATCATCCCTTGTGATATTCTTCACAGGAAGCGTAGCTACCTTTATATTCTTACGCCTTATACAAGCGATAGGGGTATGTGCTGCAGCGGTTAGTTGGCAAGCCCTAGTAATAGAGAAATACCCATCAGAACAAACCAATAAAGTATTTGCTTCTATTATGCCTTTAGTGGCATTATCACCAGCTTTAGCTCCATTACTAGGTGTTTACTTACTTAATCACTTTGGTTGGAGATCTATCTTTATCACATTAGCTATTATCTCTATACTTTTAATTCTTTATACATTCACGATCAAAGAGGATAAAAAAGAAATTAAAGACCACGAGATAAAACCACAGAATGCATCATACTTCTCGTTACTAAAATCAAAAAAATACTTAGGAAATGTATTGATATACGCACTTTGTTCAGCGGCATTCTTTGCTTGGTTAACGGGATCACCTTTCTTCTTAAAAGAAATGGGCTACAGCGAAAGTGAGATAGGTTTTAGTTTTGTTCCACAAACAATAGCTTTCTTGATAGGAGGTTTTGGATACAGAACATTATCATCTAAAGTAGACGGAAGTGTATTAATACCTTATTTTATAGCTTTATATGTTATAGCCGTAGGTTCACTTACAACATTAGCTATATTCACAAACCCTACATTAACTACTTTATTAATACCATTCTGTTTAATGGCTTTTGTCAACGGAGCATGCTATCCGATAGTAGTATCAGAAGCATTAAAGTTATACCCTAACAACTCAGGTAAAGCAGCAGGATTACAAAACACAATCCAATTAGGGTTATGCTTTATAGCAAGCTCTATTGTATCTCTATTCACAGAAGACGCTTTGTTCACAACAGTCTTAGTAATGACAGGAACAATACCCTTAATATACATTGGATATAGATTATCAAGAACTGCTAAGTAGCATACTATAATTAGACTTCCCCCAGATTAAGCATTAGCCAAATACTGTAAAGCAATTCTACTTCATATCTCTTTCATTTATTCTATAACCATACTACAGTATGCTTTTAAAATAAATTCAGAGCTATTTTGTATAATTACTTTTCGCTTATATGCCTATCCCTTAATATGGGTTTAAAGACAAAAAAAGGAACCTAACATTAGGTTCCTTTTTTTATATAGATACAACTGTTTCTGTATTAAGATACGTCTACAGTAGTTGCTTCAGCGATTTGTTTATAAGTACCGTTCTCTAACTTCTCACGGATAACTTCATAAGCTTTAAGCGTTACGTCAATATCTTCTTTAGTGTGAGTA
>JBOFGJ010000007.1:0-1668 GCA_051649065.1 Flavobacterium sp.
GCAATCACGAGGTATTAGAACAAGCAATCAATAAGCTAGAACAAGAGATGGAAGGGGGGACAACTGTTACACGTCCTGATAACTGGGGAGGTTTTGTCGTTAAGCCAGTATCTATAGAGTTTTGGCAAGGACGTGCTAACCGCCTTCACGATCGTATCAGATATACGCTGACGAAGGATGGACTGGACTGGAAAGTAGAACGATTAGCACCTTAAGACAATATGAAAATAGCTAAATTAGCATTGACATTAGCGACTTTGTTCTTTATGGGATGGGCATTAGTGGAGAGTTCTAGTGAGAGGCCTAATATCTGGATTCAGATAATAGGAGTGGCGTTATTCTTCTTCGCGATGGCGAGGTTGATGCAAAAAACACCCAGCAATACACATAATCGTGGGCCGGCAGAACGAGAGTTTGACGCTGGTATTAAAAGAGATTTAATTAACCAAGCAAAAGAAGATAAAGATGCTTAGCAAAGGAGATTACGTACAAGTATTAGATGAGGACGAAGAAGGAGTAGTCATTAATATCATAGGGGAAGAGGTTACTGTAGAGACGAAAGATGGTTTTCTATTAACATACAAACCTAAAGAGTTATTAAAAGTAGTGAAAGAGGATGAAGTAGATATGCGATCAGCGAGTACACGTAGTTCTGTTAGTGAAGCACTTCAAGACAAGGTTGATCCTATTAAACGTTCGTTTACTAAGGATAAGCGTTCTCGTAAGGATGAGTTTATCTTAGAAGTAGACTTGCATATAGAGAAGCTTACGAAAGACTTTAAACGCATGGATAAGCACGATATGCTAACGCTACAGTTAGACACTGCTAGAGGACAAGTAGAGTTCGCTATACGCAATCGCATTCCTCGTATTGTGTTTATTCACGGAGTAGGTGAGGGGGTTTTAAAAGCAGAGCTAGAGTACTTATTTAGTCGCTATCCAGAGATAGTCGCTGAAGATGCTAACTACCAGAAGTATGGTGTAGGAGCAACTCAGATCTACTTTAAACAAAACGTGAGATAGGTGAAAGTGAACAGGGAATCGCTTCGCTTGGGAACGGATATAAAGCCTTCTGATTTTTGAGCAACTGATAAAATGTACTGATTATTATATATAACGACAATATGGTTAGGCTGTATTGTCGTTTTTTTATGAATAAAAGGGAGCTTTCACTGTATCTACAAGACTTAGTACAATAAAGCTATCTTGACTTTATGAATTAAACCCAGAATACGCAATAGACCTATTAACGAGAGTAAATTCTACAAAACAGCTCTGAATTTATGAAAGGGCTGAGTATAAAATAGTCCTGTGGACTGTTTTAAAATGAAGAGTCAGTAGTAGCAAGGCATGTAGTATGCTTTTAGAAGAAATGAAAGAGATGTAAAGTAGAATTTATTCGTAGTAGTTGACTAATGCTGATTATGAGGTAAATGTTCAGTGCTTTTTTTTAGGCCAATCTTTGAGGCTAATATTTAAAAACAATCAGAAATTATCTTAACAGGGGGGAAATGGCATTTTTATGGGGTCTTGGTTTGAGTGAGTCCGTAGTGAGTCCGTAATGAGTCCGTAGTGAGTCCATTAAAACAGCCTTTTTAATGGACTCATCATGGACTCACAATGCAAGCAATATACTTTCATACAAAGTCAAATAGCAATTTCATAGAC
>JBOFGJ010000008.1:0-1698 GCA_051649065.1 Flavobacterium sp.
AGAACTTAGGAGCTTATGGTGATGGGGGAGTGATTATGACTAATGATGACGCACTAGCTGAAACGATGCGTAAGATATGTAATCACGGTTCAGAGAAGCGGTATTATCACGAAATAGTAGGGGTAAATAGTAGACTAGACTCTATACAGGCAGCTGTGCTCAATGTCAAGTTGAGATACTTAGATGAATACTGTAATAAAAGGAGAGAAGTAGCTCGTTTTTACAATCAAGCTTTTGCAAATACGCCAGCCATTATTACTCCTTTTGAACCTGAATATAGTCACCATGTTTATCATCAATATACAATGGTATTAGAAGAGGTAGATAGAGATGAAGTACATACTGAGTTAGCCAAATTAGGTATTCCTAGTATGATTTATTACCCTATCCCTTGTCATAAACAAGAGATGTTTAAACATCTAACTGATAGAGAGTATATATTACCTAATACAGAATATCTGACATCAAGGGTATTATCGCTGCCTATACATACGGAGTTATCAGAGGAGGAGTTGATTTTTATAACAGGGGGAGTGCTAAAGGTTGTAGAAGAGTTAAGAGGAAAAAAATAACTCTTATCTATGGAATGGTTCTGTGTCTGAGTGGTAAGGTTTGGCTACGCAATAGCCAATACATTGGTTCGAATCCAATCGGAACCTCTATTTAACTCGGATTAAGCGATAGACATATAAACGAAAAGCAATTATACAAAATAGGCCTGAATGAGAGATAAAAGCATACTATAGTATGCTTTTAGAGCTAATGAAAGAGATATGAAGTAGAATTGCTTTGCAGTATTTGGCTAATGCTTAATCTGGGTTTAATTAGTATTGAGTTTTAAAATTTAAATAAATGAAAATACACAAAGAAGGAAAAGGTTCTATTCTAGTAGCATTGATTAGTTGTTTTGTATTGAATCTGTTGTCATATATTTTTATCAGTGAACAGTGGGTAATAATACAAGGGATAATTCTATTACTTACAATAGGTATTACAGGATGGGTGATTTCTTTTTTTAGAATACCCCAAAGAACATTGTTAGAAGGAGATAATTTAATATTAGCTCCCTGTGATGGAAAGGTGGTTGTGATAGAAGAGGTTGAGCCTGATGAATATTTCACCGAAAGGAGATTACAGATTTCAGTCTTTATGAGCGTGTTTAATGTTCATATCAATCGCAATCCTATAGAAGGAGAAGTAATGTATAGCCAATACCATAAGGGTAAACATCTAGTAGCTTGGCATCCTAAGTCGTCAACAGCTAATGAACGACATACGGTAGTCTATCAGCATCAAAATGGAAAAGAACTATTAGCAAAACAAATAGCAGGAGCATTGGCTAATAGAATAGTTAATTATCTTACTATAGGTACTGTAGTGAAGCAGAGTGAAGAGATGGGATTTATTAAGTTTGGCTCTAGGGTAGACTTATTATTACCTTTAGATGTCAAGGTTAATGTCAAACTAGGAGATAATGTAAAAAGTGGTATTACTACTTTAGCCAAGTGGAAGTAATTAGTTGTCAAAAAGAGAAAACCACCATTAGAATTACTAGTGGAGGTTTCTCTAGTTTATAAATTATTTGACGAACTTATAATATCTCGCTCCTAATAGATGTGGGATAGACGATTCGATATAGTCTAATACGAACTCATTAGAGGCTTTTCTAATTGCTGTTTTTTGTTCTTTTTTATGTAA
>JBOFGJ010000009.1:0-1252 GCA_051649065.1 Flavobacterium sp.
TAAGTATCCTTCTAAAATAAGTACTGTTTTTAATGATGTGCAGACAGAGGATAAGATATTTAAAACTTTTGTTATAGAAGGAGATGCGCCTTGGGACATTAATTTTAAAACTAATCTTACGGAAACATCTTTAAAAAACATGGAGTTTGATAGACGAGAAAGTAGATATTTTACTCATCTAAGAGGGAATGAATTAGAAGGAGACTTTAATGGAAACTCCCAAGGAATAGGTGTATGTGTGAGTAATGATAAACGCACCTTAAAATTTGATAATGTGGGTGATTTTGTAAACACAGGTGATCAATTGTATATTCTTGATAATGAACAAGAATATTTACTTGGGGTTATCAAATCTAAAAGTATAAATTCAGTTACAATTGATAAGGATATAGATAGGTTTTGTCAGGGATATTTTTTCTTTTCAGTTAAAAATTCTAGAGCAGAAGGAGGAGAAATACGTGGTTACTATGCTATGGTTGAAATGGAAAATAAAGATGATAAACAAGTAGAGCTGTTTGCTATTAATTCTAATATATCGAAAAGTTATGTTTAGTGCTAGAATAATAAAAGAAGAGGATTATACTGAGTTATTGACCTGGTGGAAATGGCATCGTTTTCCAGCTCCTGATTTAGAAATTCTACCTAATAGTGGGGTAATGGTGTCTAAGGATGGTGTGAATATATGTGCTGGTTATATATATTTCACAAATTCAAAGATCTGCTGGATAGAGTTTATTGTATCTAATCCTAATTACAGAGAATTAGATAGGAAAGAAGCTATTAAAGAACTTATACTACAGCTAGGGTACATTGCAAAAGATAATGGATTTAAAGTAGCTTATACCAATCTTAAAAATCCTTCTCTTATTAAGTATTTTGCTGATGTAGGGTATCAAGAAGGTTCAATTAACACTACTGAAATGATAAGTTTGTTATAGTCAAAACTTATAGTTTAAATAAATATTGATAGATTTTATTTATTATCTTTGAGTAAAGTGATAAGTAAAATCTATTTTTTATGGCTATAGCAACAAGTGCAGCAACAACAGCAGCTATAATAGGAGCGACAGCTAGTACAGCTGCAGCTGGGTATTCAATATATCAAGGATCCCAGCAGAAGAAGAAGGCAAAGGCAGAATTAAATTCTTATGAACGTCAAGAATTAATTAATGCTGCCGAACAAATAGAAATTTCTACAAGAGGAACTGATTTGATGCGTGAGGAATCTCAACGTACAGTTGCTAATATGGTT
>JBOFGJ010000010.1:0-1969 GCA_051649065.1 Flavobacterium sp.
CATAGCTGTGGGTACTGCTACACCGTGCTTCAACCTCCCAGTAGCGGCATCGTATAATCTTGCGTTAGGTCCAGCGAATACGTCCAGCGGGTTAGTTTGCACAGGTTGAACAGGGTTAGAGGTGTACTTCATTCCATTCTGTCTTGCTGCTTCACGAGCTAATGACGCAGCATCCAGCTTACCGCTTATATAATTACTTAGTGGATTGTATGCTTGCTCAAGAAGGTTCTCGCCGGACGGTTTGATATTATAAATACTAGTACCGTAGTTACTGTACGTCATATATAAATTCCTCTTATGAGTGACCCAAGTTAAGTGCAGTCTGTGAAGTGTCTAAGTGTCTCTTGATATCTACATATCTGATAGTGCTCTCACCAATCAATGTAGATATCCTTGGTTCCATCAGTACTCTCTGTACATATGTGCTTGGTTCCAGTAGTGCATAAGGGTCTGACTTTATAGCACTTGCAACCATAGATACATTGTACCCCGCTTGAGCAGCTTCCTCATACATAGCATCCAATTCCTCCTGTAATCCCTTTATCTCGTTACCATACTCAATCATCTTATCTTCTGTATTGAAGCCATTGATTGCAGAGGTAAGAGACATCAGTCCATTAATACCTGCAAATGCAGTTTGGGTTGTAACAGTGGTAGTCATGGATACTCCATTCTCCACTGATACAGAGAAGTTACCTGAACTAGCCATAGCAATAGCCATGATAGCTATGAGTAGTCCTAATCTCTCTCCAAGCACATCCTGCAGAAGGGTAGTAACAGCAGGCATGATAACCATAGATATGATTACAGTCTTTATGACGATACCTGCCATAGCAGCACTAAAGAGTGCTACACCAGCTGGAGCATTCCAGATAGATACAACTACCGCTACTACAACAGCGAATACTTTGAACAACCCTGACTGATACCACTTCTTCTTATATGAGTAGTGGTCATTGGAATACAGGCGTATAGATTCATACATCAGGTCATGTGCTTTGATTGGTCCAAGTGATTCGCACACCTCCTTATGTAAAGGTAGGAGGAAGCATTGACCATCTGTAGGTGCATCGGGATTCTCAAATGCAGAACCAAGGTCTACATCCTCCCAAGAAGAACCAACAACTAATGTTCTACATATCAATCCATGTACATATATCTCTTCGTATTCTGTATTGGATATCTGTGATTGTATCTTGATACCTGAAGTAGTACGTGAGTAACCGGAGGACATACCTGAACCAGTGTTAACCTGAACAGTTCCACTGTTCCTCATATAGCTAACATTGGTTGTCCTCTTCTTACCTATAGAACCTTTAACTATCTTGGTAGTGATGTAGTCATATTCAATCTCTTGATTGAATCTACTATCCTTGATGACTACCTTGTTGGTGGGTAATACGAATCCCTGTGCTTCACCATGTTGCTTCCAGTAGTCATGGTCACTCTTAGTATTCATAGAGTAGACACTGAGATACTTGAAGTACCTGTATATATACTCTTTAGCTGCTGGTTTAGAGGATGCTACAGATACGGCAAGTATCACGTACATATCATCTGCAGGTGATTCACCAGACTCTTCAGTAGACTCCTTAATACTCTTGTATATGTCATCCACGTTTAGATTGAGATAGCTGAGAGCTTGTTTAACCTTGGCTCTATGAGGCTTACCTGATTCTGCAATATTCTCATTAGCTACTCGAATAGGGATGATTGGATAGTAAGGAGAGTCTTGCTTAATAGGAGTCACTTCCAATACAGGATACTTATTGGTTGTACCTGTATCGTATGTCCAAGTGTATTGCTTGCTGTTGTTTGCCCCCCCTAACTCATAGATAACCTCATATCTATACCTACCTCCTGAGATAGGTATACGTCTTGTATAGATAACCTTGATAGCCTTACCTATGTCATCTCGTGCACACGCTTCTATGAGTGTTACATCTGCAGGTGTGTCATAAGCTAGGTA
>JBOFGJ010000011.1:0-1636 GCA_051649065.1 Flavobacterium sp.
TGATTCCTCTTTTTCAAATATTCTTGCAGAAGGTGTTATTTTAATTCCTGCCTTACCTGTAATCACAAAATCACCGACGGCATATTCATAAATCACTCCTGAGTTTACATCAATTTGTCTATATTCATATCTCTGACTCGTTCCATCCACATTATACAAATAAAATGAGGTTGGATCCATCTCTGATCCGAAAGAAATTCTTCCTGCATCAAAAACATTTTTTCTAATATACACACTTTTAGGAAGCGTCGCGTCAAAAACCATCCCATTGTTGAATCTATATTCAAAAGCAATAGCGTCCTAGACGTTTAAAAAAAGGGCACAAAAAAAGAGAGTAAATTAAGGATCTCAAATTATCTTTGAGTTGCACACCAAAAAACACTCTCTCTATGACAAATGTAACTTTATTTTCTCAAATAATCCAAAAACTTGATCGTTCAAAGTTTAAGAAAATAGTAAAGGAAAGGCAAACAGATAAACACAACAAGGGTTTTGATAGTTGGAGTCATTTAATCTCTATGTTATTTTGCCATTTTGCTCGAAGTAAATCTGTTCGTGATATTAGTAATGGACTTCGTTCAGCTACAGGAAACTTAAATCATTTAGGTTTAACTATAGCACCTTCAAAATCATCTGTCAGTTATCAGAATAAAAATCGCACACATGACCTCTTTAAAGAGTATTACTTTGAATTACTCAAAAGTTTAGGACAGCATCCCAAATTTAAGCAAGTTAAGTTTCGTATTAAGTCCAAAATTCTCTTACTTGATTCAACAACAATTAGTTTGTGCTTAAGTATTTTTGATTGGGCTAAATACAAGACCAACAAGGGAGCCGTAAAAATGCATACACTCCTTGATTTTGATGGTAATTTACCCGCTTATGTTAATATCACTAATGGTAAAACTGCTGATAATAAAGGGGCTTCAGACATTCCATTACTAAAAGGAACTGTTATAGTTGCAGATCGTTTTTATAACGATTTTAGCTTGTTAAATATTTGGGACAGCAAACAAGTATTCTTTGTTATAAGACACAAAGAAAACTTGAAATATCGAACAATAAAGGAACTCGAACTACCTGACAATAGACATGCACATATTTTAAAGGACGAGCTAATAGAGCTTGTTAATAAAAAGTCACGTGAGACTTATTCAAATAAGCTGAGAAGAGTTGCCATCTGGGATGATGAGAATAAACAAGTTATAGAACTAATTACTAATCAGTTTACTTGGACTGCTAATACTATAAGTGAGCTTTATAAAAGTAGATGGCAAGTAGAAATATTTTTTAGAGATTTAAAACAACTCTTGCACATTAAATCTTTTGTAGGCACCTCTGAAAATGCTGTAATGATACAAATTTGGACGGCTCTTATTACCATTTTGATACTAAAAGCCCTTAGAGCACAGTCTAAATTCAATTGGCACCTATCAAATCTAGTCGCTTTTATAAGACTAAACTTGTTTGTCAAAATAGAACTTAAGTTATGGCTGGATAATCCATTTCAACAAGTGGAAAAACCACCTCCTAAATACCATCAGGGGATCCTTTTCTAATTTATCTAATAATATTGTTCCGAACCCACTAAAGTGGGAGGATATTCTATGCTCTTAATTTATTTAGGACGCTATTG
>JBOFGJ010000012.1:0-14234 GCA_051649065.1 Flavobacterium sp.
AGCCCTTATTCGCAATATAAAAAAAGCCTTAGTGCGACAAATTACAATCTCAAAAGATATAATTAACTGATATACAGCGCTATTTTTGTTTTAGTGCGACAGGGGGGGACAAGTCAGGAGGGAAGCATTTGCTTCCCTTTTTTTATAATTTATAATTTAGATTATCCTTTTTTAGGACTGATTATTTTGACATCTTGAAAAGCTATAGCTCCTCTTACAATACTTAAAATAACGTCATACAAGGCGTTTATTATCTGAAGTTTTAGTTCGTTATCTGTGTAGATTAAACTTATCTCACGAGCTGGTTTCGGATCTGCAAATTGCAATAAGTTCTTCTTGTCATTCTCGCTTAGAGATAGCGTGTGTAAGTATGGTAACAATGTGTATCCTAAGCCTTCTTTTGAAAGGTTTATCAACGTCTCAAAGCTACCACTTTGCAACTTAAAGTTTTTGTTTTCACTTGCTAACTTATTGTTACAAATATTGATTATTCCATCTCTAAAACAATGCCCATCCTGAAGAAGTAATAACTTTCTCAAATCAAGATCATCTTGCTTTAATTCTGCCCCCATGTCTTGTCTGAACATAGGTGGTATGTATCCTACAAAGGGTTCATAGAATAGAACTCTCTCTTTGATATCTGGCTCATAAAGAGGAGTAGCTACTATAGCTGCGTCTAAATAACCATTGTGAAGTTTCTGTATAATCTCCTCTGTAGTGTACTCTTCTATGATTAGGTTAACCTTGCTGTGTTTATTTAAGAAAGTCTTTAAAAACATAGGTAATAGAGTTGGAGCGATGGTAGGGATCATCCCTAACTTAAATTCTCCACCAATAAACCCTTTTTCTAAATCAATTAGGTCTTTGATTCTGTCAGATTCGTTAACTATTTTCTTAGCTTGTTGGATAATAACCTGTCCTATTGCTGTTGGTTGAATAGGTTTAGTACTACGATCAAATATCTGTACTTCTAGTTCATCTTCAAGCTTTTGAATTTGCATACTCAGTGTAGGCTGTGTAACGAAAGTCTTCTCTGCCGCAAGAGTGAAGTTCTTATGCTCTGCAACGGCTAATACATATATTAATTGTGTAATCGTCATTTGTATTCGATATTTTGTCTAAGTTAGGCAAAATAACGCATATACTTTTTATTCGTAATCTATTTTTTCAAGCTCCTTGTAGTTTTTCATTAGTTTCTTGATCAAGAATCCATAAACTACTTTGTAGTATAGCCATAATAATCCTAAGAATATAACACAAATAACGATAACTACTCCAATGCTAATTAGTGCAGTACCAAGTGTTAATTTGTCATTTATCGTTAAGATATCGATTAGCATAATGATAAATGCAATGATAAATATGGTAAGATTGGTATAGATATAGTAATTGACAGCCTTCTTAGTTCTTAAGATTCTCGTCATCAATGTATGTGTAGAGGAAGCGACACTAATCTTTCTATAGTTAAGATAGAAGATGATAATAAATATAATAGAAATACCAAATGACAACCAATCTAGGTTTTCAATCATAAATCTATATACAGGCCCTCCATTTTCTTTTGAGTCATCTGAAGTAAATAAATAACTAAAACAGTTTAATACTAAGAACTCTACAATACTGATTATAAAGATCCACATCACAATAGAAGAGGACTTCTTGTGAATCATTTTGTGGATTTCGTCTGTTGAAATCTTCGGAAACTGCTGGTCGTTATTCCAGTGTTTTTTTAATAAATCTAACTCCTTCATAATCTTATGCGTCTATGGATTTAATATTTTCTTTAGTTTGGTCTTAATTCTATTCATTTTTACCCTTGCGTTGACTTCACTAATTCCTAGTGTCTCTGCTATTTCTTCGTAATCTTTGTTTTCTAAATACATAAACACTAATGCTTTTTCTATGTCATTTAGCTGTTGTAATGCCTTGTACATTAGTTTTAACTGTTCCTCTTCCTGATAGTTATACTCTGTATATTCAAATTTACAGAATGAACTATCATAAGGAATAGTATTCACCTCACGTGTTTTTTTACGGTAAAGGGATATAGCAGTGTTTAAGCCGATTCGATAAGCCCAAGTGGAGAATTTAGAATCTCCTCTAAACTTGGGATACGCATGCCAAAGCTGAATAGATATCTCTTGAAACAAGTCTTTATGTGCAGCCTCGTCTATCGCATATAAGCGACATACCTTATGGATAAGATTCTGATTCTTATCTAAAAGTGCTACGAATTCTTGTTCAAGGTGTTTGTTCATACCTATAGGTAGTCAAAAAGTATTATTTGTTACAACTATTGTGAAAATAATTATAACAAATAATACTTGAGTGGTAAATAAGCAGTTATTTGCTTAATTGCTGCTTGATTAATTCTTGTAGATTATTATCTAGATGATTAATGTTTATCACTGTGCCTTCTTTGTCTAAGACGAATACTGTAGGGATATTTTTTACTCCGTACTTCTGTTGTATCTCATAGACATTAGCGATATGTAGCCAGTCTAGTTTTTCCTTTTTTATAGACCCTGTCCATTCTTCAGTCTCTTCGTCTAAAGCAATACTAAATATAGTTAGCCCTTGATCTTTAAACTCTTCGTGTAATGCTCTAATAACAGGAAGAGTCTCATGGCAAGATGGGCACCAAGGAGCCCAGAAGTGAAGTAGAGTTACTTTGCCTAAGTTTCTGTATAATGTAAGTAATCTACCATCTGGATCTTCACCCATCACATCGATCGCTTTATCACCTACTTTGACTAAAGTATCCATATCAGGAGCTACAGTTGATGTTTCTATTAACTTTTTAATAGCAAGTCCAATATTAGAATACTTAACATCATCTTTATATCGATTATAATATGTCTTAGCTTCTTTAATATCTATATTTTTATTGTCTAATCGTTGGAATAAGATAACAGCTGAAGTATAAGTATCGCTATAATCTCTTAATTGATTAGTGATGATATCATTGATTTGACTGATATATACTTTAAATTCAGAAGAAAGTCTCTCTAGTACCTCTTGATCATTATCTGTAATAGCTTTAGTCAGAATCTCTTGATTCGCATCTCTGTATTGATTAGCCTCTTTCTGAACCTTTTTTATGCTGTTGTGAAAAGTATTTAACTGATTGTTGTTTTTCGTACCAGTAGCGGATGTGCCTAATTCGTTATCATAATCGTAACTAAAACTAATCACTCCATCTTCTAGTACTACTAGTTCAGTGACATCTTTAGATAGTTCTAATAAAGCGTAAGTAGGGTAGAGTGTATTTCCTTTAAATTCGAAGTTGTTATTCTTTAATTTAGTAGAGTCTATCGCGCTAAAACTACCTGTATTAGGGTCTAGTACTTTAAGATAGATCATTTCACCTTGTGGAATATTTTTTGTATTTCCCTTTAGAACAAAGCCCTTCTCTTTCGTAGTGAAATTCATTAGTAGTAGGGCAAGTATCAGTAAAGGCAGTGTTCTCATTATCGGTTAATTTATTGAAATTTTCAGAAAATAAATATAGTGAATTATGTTTGTTTAGAAGTATAGAATTTAGAATAAAAAAAAGGGTTATAGATGACTCTATAACCCTTTTTGACAAAATAGATTGTCTATATTACTTTAATAACTCAGCTACTTTAGCTTCAAGTTTCTTACCTCTTAAGTTTTTAGCGATTACCACACCATTAGCATCTAGAAGATAAGTAGCAGGTATAGCACGTACTTCATACATTTGAGCGATAGGCTCTTCCCAGAACTTTAAGTTAGAGATATGGTTCCAAGTCAAATTGTCTTTTGCAATTGCCTCTACCCATTTGTCTTTATCTTTATCGAGAGAAACACCGATGATGTTTAATCCTTTGTCATGATATTTAGCGTATAATGCTACTACATTAGGATTTTCAGCTCTACATGGTCCACACCATGAAGCCCAGAAGTCAATGATTGTTAACTTACCTAAGCTTTCTTTTAAAGAAATCTCTTTTCCTTCAGGAGAATTAGCAGCGAAGTCTGGAGCTTTATCTCCAATCTTTACTTTAGCATCTGGGATAGCATCTATAGCTGTCTTGAATGCTTTACCTACTGAGGTTTGTTTTAAAACTTCGTCAAAGTTACCGTATTTCTCTTGTAATTCTTCTTTTATATATTGATTTGTATTTCCAGCTATATAAGTAAGTGTAGTAAAACTACTAGGGTTTTTATCAAGAAAATCTTCTACATACTCATCATATTTCTCAGCTAAAGCCATATATCCACCGATAATAGCATCTTTCTTAGCTTGATCTTTATTATCATTAGCTGTTTTATATGCTTCTTGATTATCTCCTTGGTATTGGTAGATTGCTTTTTCTAATTCAGCTACTTTTTTAGTGAATGTAGTGTATTCATCGTTGTTTTTTGTTCCTGTTACAGTGCTATTTTCTGCTTTTGCAACATCATATTGAACAACGATATTTCCATTCTCTAAAACGAAAGGAAGTCTTCCTTCTTGTTTAGCGAAGCTAATAAAGTTTTGATCTAACTGAGGAGCTTCTCCTTTGAATGTAAATGCGTTTCCTTTAACTTCTGTAGAGTCAATAGCAACAGGTGCTCCTGTAGTGATATCTATCTTCTCGATATATACTTTAGTTCCATCTGCAAGACCTTTAGTCTCACCTGTGATAGTGTAGCCTGTAGCTTCCTTGTTACATGATGCTAGGATAGCCACAGCTCCAAGTACTGTTAAGAATTTTTTCATTTATGGTTTTTATTTATGGTTTTATAATGTTTGTTATCTAAGATGATGTAAACAAATATACTTAAAAAAGGATATAAAATTAAAACCCCATGATAAATGCTATAAAACTTTAAACCCTTAGTAAGTATTTAAGCCTATAATTTAATGAATTGGATTAAAAGCATTACCCAACCTATAACCATGCACAATCCACCCAGTGGTGTAATCGGTCCTAGTACTTTAATCTTTTTCTTAAATGTAGCACTTAGTACTAGTCCATAGATACTAAATGAGAATAAGAACACACCTATGATGATGATATTAATAGCATTTTTGATATGTAGTTCTCCAGGCATTATACCTAATACAAGAAGAACGATAGCGTGATACATCTGATATTTTACACCTACTTCGAAGCTTTCTAATCGCTCAGTAGTCATGTGTTTCTTTAAAGCGTGAGCACCGAATGCTCCAAATATGATAGCAAGTGAACCGTAGATAGTTCCTGCTATTAATGCTGTTGTATTAACTATTTCCATGTTGTTAATTAAATGTGAGTTGTCCTAGTATTTCTTCTGACATAAACGGACCTCCAGGATATCGGGCAGTATAGTCTAGATTTAACCATATCTGTCCACGTTCGTCTATGTGATAATGTATCTCTTTTCCTCTGCTTTCTTCTACGAAGAGCACTTCTTTTATTAAGTAAATTACTTGCTCTAAGTCTCCTTTATTGGGGATAAGCATTTCGGGATACATATGTTCTTTGGTATGAATTAAGCGAGGTGTACCACCTATCGCTCTTATTAATCCAGCCATTAACACTGAGTAGTCATCACAGTCACCCGAGAAGTGCTGTAGTGATTCTGAAGCAGTAGCGATGTACTCTCGACCCTTAGGATCATTGACATAATTCCACTTTGTACGTACTTCTTTAAATATAGCTAACGATTGGATGATTTGTCTATATTGATGTGCATTAGGTACATTAGTAAAGTACTTACGAGTAGTAGCTAATGCGTAATTTCTAACGACAGGTTTGTCATATTCTATGGCAGTGATAATCTTATTTTTATTAGGAAATGGCAGTAACTTAGAGATAATAATATCTTGCGGTTTTGGGTCTTCTGCCATGGCATAGATCATCACTCGATAGTCGTCGATTACAGCCTCATAGCCATACCCGCCGAAGATAGTTCCTCCTACTAAGATTAATAAATAAATAGCAATAAGTATGTTAAGCACTATCTTCATCTTCTGTAGTAAAAACTGTAGAATACCTATGATAGATAAGAACAGAATGATACGGTCTAGCTGATATGGCCAGTTCGGATCATCTATATTCTGATGAATAATGATGAATATCGGGATGGTAATAAGTATGTTAAG
Source organism: Flavobacterium sp. (assembly GCA_051649065.1). Taxonomy (GTDB): domain Bacteria; phylum Bacteroidota; class Bacteroidia; order Flavobacteriales; family Flavobacteriaceae; genus Flavobacterium. Next base: position 6,095 of record JBOFGJ010000012.1, read on the forward strand.
TATAAGTACGATGATGTTATCCCAAGGTTTTGGGACTCTTAAATACTTAAGCCATTTTTTATCAGCAGTTTTTTCAGCTAATTCGGGAGTGTTATTCATCTTAGTTTATACTCAAAACTATATTATAAAACGATGTCATGGTAACTAATAGTATTCGAGATGATACTTAAATCTATTAATTGTTTTTGTACTTTAGTAAAGTGTCTTTCTGATAGTTGTCTTTGAGACCATTGTGTAATTCCCATCCATTCTTTGATGTCTTCTATCTCTATGTCAAACTTAGTAACTAAAGTACGATCTATAGAAGGAATCATCTTGAATTCCTCCGTTGTTGTATTGATGCATTCTAATAAGTTCGTCACTAATCCTTTATTCTTCGCTAAGAATTCATTATTCGCTACTATCACAAATGATGGCCATGGAGTCGGACAGTCTCCTAATCTTCTAAAGATACCTTTATCTACGATAGGTTTAGTCATAAAATGCTCCCACATAAAGTAGTCCGCTTCTCCCTCTGTAAGCGATTTTACAGCATTATCAAGTGTATTGACAATTACGAACTCTAGTTTAGTGATATCCCAATTCATCTTCTGGGCATGTACGATAGCCATTAGGTGAGAGCCTGAACCATATCTGCTAATCGCAATGCGCTTACCCTCTAGATCTTCTACTTTCGTGAATGGAGAATGATGTGCTACGTGGATTCCCCATTGTAGAGGAGAGGCTACATATTCTTGTATAATAGTGGATGGATTACCTTCAGAGATGTCTTTTATGATTCCTTCAGTTAGGATTACAGCTAAGTCAGTTTCCTTGTCTCTTAGCATTTGACACATCTTACCAGTTCCTTCTGGAATATCAGTCCATTGCAAATTAATGCCAATTTCTTCAAATTCACCATTTTCGATACATAACTGCCATGGAAAGTTAAAGTGCTCTGGTACCCCTATTATATTTACGTTTGCCATTTTAAATCTTGCTACATTTTTGTGCTAAGATAATAAAATGAGCCTTGAATTATACATTAAAATATGAGTAAAGCAAAAAAAAACTCTACATCAAAATGAGTAGAGTTTTTCAGTTATATTATGGTTTCATCGAACCTTTTTCTTGGAAGCGAATATGGAATTTGAAAGCTTCTTCTAGAAGGTGAGGAGTATGTCCTTGTCTCTCTTTAGCTCTTTCGTAATAGTCTCTTAATTCTGCTTTATATTCTGGGTGTACACAGTTCTCTATGATTACTTCAGCACGCTCTCTTGGAGATAATCCTCTTAAGTCAGCTAGCCCTTGATCAGTCACTAAGATATCCACATCGTGTTCTGTATGATCTACGTGAGACACCATTGGAAGTACGTGAGAAATGTTGTTGTCTTTAGAAGCTGCCTGTGTTACGAATACACTTAGGTAAGCATTACGAGCGAAATCTCCTGATCCACCGATACCGTTCATCATTTTACTTCCACCTATATGTGTAGAATTTACGTTACCATAGATATCAAATTCGATAGCTGTATTGATAGCGATAATTCCTAATCTACGGATTACCTCAGGTGCATTACTGATATTCTGTGGGCGCAACACTAATTTGTCTTTATATTGACCGAAGTTGTTGATAATCTTAGCATAACAATCTTCTGTCACTGTAATAGAAGAACCAGAAGCGAATGTCATCTTACCTGAATCAATAAGGTCAAATGTACTGTCCTGCAGTACTTCTGAATACATCGTTAGATCGTGGAATGGTCCGTCGATAAACCCTGTAAGTACAGCATTAGCTACTTTACCGATACCTGCCTGTAGAGGAAGTAATGAGTGTGTTAATTTTCCTTTTCTTACTTCTTCTTCGAAGAATTTAAGTAAATGTCCAGAAATAGCAGATGTCTTCTCGTCTGGTTCAGGTAACTGTGCAGGAGTATCTTCTATGCTAGAATACACTACTGCGATAACGTCATCTGGATTTAATCTAATAAATGTTTCACCTATTCTGTCTTTTACAGTATGAATAGGGATAATCTCTCTGCGAGGTTGTTTTTTAGGCACACTGTTATCGTGTACACCTTCTATTTCTAATGGAATAGCAGTGTTAACCTCTATTATTATTTTACGAGCTACACTAGCGAAGTATGCAGAGTTACCGATCGATGTGGTAGGTATGATAAATCCTTCTTCGTTAATATAAGTCGCCTCGATAATAGCGATATCTACTTGAGGAATGTGTTTTTCCTGAAGTTGTTCGATCGTCTCACTTAAGTGTTGATCAATATATTTGACTTGACCACTATTGATTGTTTTTCTCAATACTGAATCCGCCTGAAAAGGCATTCTGCGGATTAAAGCATTATTAGTAGCAAGGTCAGCATCGGTAGTCTGTCCTAGAGATGCTCCTGTAATTAAAGTGATAGCCACATTCTCTTTAGCAGCTCTTAAGGCAAATGCAGGTAATACAGATTTACTGTCTCCTGCTTTAGTGAATCCACTAGCCCCAACTACTGCTTGATCATGTATTAAGAGAGCAGCTTCTTCAGCTGAAACTATACGCTCTCTAAATGGTGCGTATTTTATCCTCTCTAATTTCGAGTCTTCTTTCGTCATTTCAAATAAAAATTTTAAGCTCATTAAAATAACTATATTTATTTGGAACAATCAAATAAAATAAATGGATATAAGTAAATATACGAAAATGTGAGTTGTTTTTGTTAAGGTATTGTGGTTATATTTATAAAATTAAGATATAAAAACGGAAGTGGTACCTAGCGAAAAATTAACTGATTTTTCTTTGGCAGGTTTTAAATCGACAAACTACTTTTTTGCCTTTTTTTCTTATCAAATCCTTAAAGAAAGAAGAAAAACTACTAGATATTGCGTTTCAGTACTAAGAATTACTTTATACTTATTATGAGAATTTATGAGAGGAAGATGATTTTTAGCGAACTTTTTTGGTAGAAGCGAAGTTCTTTAATGTAGAGAAATAAAATGATACTGTACCCGATATTCTGGTTTTTTTTGGATAAATGTGGTAGGATGAAGGGTTTGTTCGGGAAGGGTTGTAGCACGATTCGGTAGTTCTTCGGAAAAAGACCCCTCCGTCCGAACAAGTACTGAACTCTTCCGAACGCGTTCCGAACAAAAGGGTGTTTTATGTATTTTATACATCTAATTATCAGTTGTTTATGTTCTTTTAAAATGGCAAAAAAAGGTCTTTTTAGGCAAAAAGTGGTTAAAAATGGTTTTTTTCGGCAATAAGTGGACTTTATTTCCCTTGAGTCAAAATGTTATTTTAAACGTTCTTATTTTTGCAGATAATTAGAATGAAGTGTTGATAGAGACGTTGGGTAAGAGTCTAGATGGTGGTCAAATAGTAAATATTTAATATTAATTGTAACTAAATTATCAATCTGTTGTCTTATTCTATAAATTAATCCAAAAATCAAAAGCCAAACCAATGAGAACACTACTATTATGCTTAATGACATCTTTATTCGTAGGGATAAGTCCTAGTCAAGCACAGAAGAAAAAGAATGCTCAGATAGATGAGGAATTCTTTATTCCTGTGGAGAAGTCTAATCTATATGCTAATGCAATAGGAAATGCGGACAAACCGATCATTATCACGTTACATGGTGGTCCAGGAGCGTTCTCTGTGGATCACGCGTTTTATAAAGATGTCTTTGAGAAAGATTATTTGGTTGTGTATTTTGACCAACGAGGAGGAGGAAAGTCAGATGAGTGTACAGACGAGGCAATGTTAACAACAGATCAGTTCGTACGAGATTTAGACAATGTAGTCGATTTTATCAAAGCTAAATATCCAAATAAGAAAATCAATCTATTAGGTACATCTTGGGGTGGACTTTATGGGTTTTTATATCTAATCAAACACCAAGAGAAGATCAACTCATATATCAGTAGCTCTGGGTTTGCGGATAGTCCACAGCGAAACTTTGCGTTGATTAACCATGAACGCAAATTAGCAACTGACTTACTTAAAACGACTACTGATCCTACTAAAAAGAAGATATATCAAGATATTCTGACTTCACTTAATGAGATCGAAGGCAAAGGATTTAAAGACTTCTTTAAGGATATGAATCTAATAAGATATGAGTTTCCTAAAGAGTTAGGTTTTGATGTGTATTGGGCTAACCCTGCGAATAAGGCAAAAAAAGACAAGGTACTAGCAGATCCTGATTTTTTCAAAAATGTGAAATACACACCAGAACTTGTCGATAAGGCGATGGCAAGACTTGAATATATCAATGAGGTATTTATGAACACAGAATCATATAATAATCTGAATATTGTAGAGGAGCTAGCAGTGATTAAAACACCTATGCTGGTTATCCAAGGGGAATATGACTATGCGATAGGAGTGGATCAAGGTAGAACGATATTTAAAGGGCTTAAGAATGTTCCAGATAAAGATAAGGAATTAGTTTATCTAAAGAATGCTTCGCATAATACCCCTTTTGAGGCGCCTGAGATGTATTACGGATCAATGAAGGCTTTTTATAAGAAGCATAATTAAGAGAAGTACAATGTATGTACGAAAAAAGCTACCTGATATGGGTAGCTTTTCTTGTTATAAGTAATCTTACTATTTAGCAAGTTTATCTAATGTGTAGATGATTAACTTATCTACAGCAGCATAAGGATCTTCAGAGAAGGTACCATTAGCTCTGTTAGCGATAATCGTGTTAAGAGATACAGCGTGGTGACCTAATAATTTACACAAACCATAGATAGCAGATGTTTCCATCTCGAAGTTAGTAATACGGTATTCACCGAAACTAAAGTTATCGATTTTGTGGTTTAATTCAGGATCTTGGATACCTAGACGAAGTACACGTCCTTGAGGGCCATAGAATCCACCTGCAGTACCTGTGATACCTTTGAATGTTAGTTCACTTTCTAATTTAGCTTCTAGTTCAGAACTGTTTTTGATAAAGTAAGGACGTCCTTTTCTTAAATCCCAATTCGTATGCTTAATAAATGCATCTTCTAGAGACACATCAGTTACTTCTTCGATTAGGTAAGAACGCATTACGTTGTCTAATCCTAGTCCATATTGCGATAATACGAAACTGTTCACTGGAATATCTTCTTGTAACGAACCAGAAGTACCGATTCTCACGATATTTACAGAAGTAAGTTCTTTCTTAATCTCTCTTGTTTCTAAGTCAATATTGAACAAAGCGTCGATTTCATTCACCGCGATATCAATGTTGTCAGGTCCGATACCTGTAGAGATTACAGTCATACGCTTACCTTTATAGGTTCCTGTAGTAGTTTTAAACTCTCTTTTTTGTGTTGAGAATTCAATAGACTCAAAGTGTTTAGTGATTCTGTCAACACGGTTTTGATCCCCTACGAAGATGATGTCTTTAGCAACATGTTCAGGTCTTAAGTTTAGATGGTAAATACTACCATCAGGGTTTAGAATTAATTCAGATGATTTAATCTTCATAATATTAAATTTTTAATTATCCACCTACACGTTTTACCTTGTAGCCTTCTTTTATTAAATATTCCATTATTTTGTCACGAAAGTTACCTTGTATGATAATTTCGCTGTCCTTTGCACTTCCACCTACACCACATAGTGTTTTTAGTTTTTTAGCTAAGTTTTTTAAGTCATCTTCTGTTCCTACAAATCCCTTAATAATAGTAGCTACTTTACCGCCTCTATTCTTTTTGTCAAGATGAGCTTCTAATCGCTGTTGGTTAGGAGCTAATGTGTCTAGAGATTCTTCTTGTTCGAACTCAAAATCTTTATTTGTAGAGAATACAAATCCTCCTAAGGCATCTAAACTATTTATCTTTTTACTCATATAAGTATTAAATGTGGTGCTTTTATAAAATAATAATACCCCTATAGATAAGATAGATAATAGTGATCTAGAGCCTATTTATTGTGGGTATATGTAAAGGTACGAAAAGTGTTAAAATTTATTCGTGTTTATTCTGAAAAAAATGACTTTATAAAATCTATTCTTCAATAAATAAAAAAGAGGGAGTTATTTGCTCCCTCTTTTAACCCAGAATCAGCGATAGACATATAAATGAAAAGCAATTATAGAAAATAGGTCTGAATTAGTGATTTCAGCATACTATAGTATGGTAATAGAACTAATGAAAGAACTATGAAGTAGAATTACTTTGTGGTATTTGGCTAATGCTGATTCTGGGTTTAATAGTTTTGTGATTAAGGATGATTATTTAATCAAACCTAATTCTACTAATCTTTGGTATAAGAAGTCTCCTGAAGTGATATCTTCATATAACTTAGGATTATTCTCGTCGATACAGTTTTCTAAACAGTTTAGCGGCATCGTGCTTACAGGATGCATAAAGAATGGAATAGAGTATCTAGATGTTCCCCATAATTCACGAGGAGGGTTTACCACTTGGTGTATAGTAGATTTTAATCTATTATTAGAGTGGCGAGATAGCATATCACCTACATTGATCACTAGTTCGTCATCAGCTGCGATAGCATCGATCCACTGTCCATCGTGGTTCTGTACCTGTAGACCTCTACCTTGAGCACCCATAAGTAGTGTAATCAAGTTAATGTCCCCGTGAGCAGCTGCTCTTACAGCGTTCTTAGGTTCATCTTTGATAGGTGGGTAGTGGATAGGTCGTAAGATACTGTTTCCGTTTTTAACGAATTTGTCAAAGTAGAACTCATCTAGATCTAAGAATAAAGCAAGAGCACGTAGTACGTACACACCTGTTTTTTCTAACATTTGGTAAGTTTCTTTTCCTACAGCGTTAAATTGAGGTAATTCTTTTACTTCTACATTAGCAGGGTAAGATGCTTCTAGAGCAGGATCATTATCAACGTATTGACCGAAGTGCCAAAACTCTTTTAAGTCACCTTCTGTTCTCCCTTTTGCATGTTCTTTACCGAAAGAAACATATCCTCTCTGACCACCAATACCTGGTACCTCATAAGAATCTTTAGTTTCTAATGGAAGATTAAAGAAGTTACGGACTTCAGTATAAAGATTCTCAACTAATTGATCATCTAAAAAGTGTCCTTTAAGTGCTACGAATCCAATTTCTTCGTAGGCTTGGCCGATTTCATTTACAAACTTTTGTTTACGTACCGGGTCATCCGATAGGAAATCACGTAAGTCAACACTAGGAATGTTTTGCATTTACTTAGTTGTTATATATGCTTACTTGAGTTATTTGACGCAAATGTAATTTTTTTTTCCACAAAATACGGTTGATAACCACATTTTATCTTTTTATTAGGTCTAATTTATTCGAGAAATGAGATTTAAGTATTGTGTATTTCGGAATAATGATGAGAAAATAGGATTGTGATTTTTTCAACAAATGTAAAAAAGTAATGAATTTTTTTATAAATTGCCGTAATAACCATTAAAAAAGAAAACTATGAAATTACCTATCGAATTAAAAAATAATGAGTTTGTAGTCTTAGTGGCAGTTGATGTTGACCCTAAATACAAGTTGTCTAATATGGATGAGTTCTATGCTACATTGCCTAAGAGCTTTAAACCAATCTTTAAGAAAATAGTAGGGTCTTCTTTAAATATTTATTGCGTATGTGATAATCAAGATGATTTTATGTTTTGCTTAAGACAGACAGGTTATAAGACAACATTGTTATAAATTTGCGCTTTTAGTAGATTATAATCCATGAGTAAGAAAGTAGCCAAAACGAATGCATTACGCATACTAGATAGTAAAAAGACGAGTTATGAGATGCATGAGTACGACATTAGTGACGAATTGATAGATGGAAAGTCTGTATGTGAAAAACTTGGTATAAGAGAGGAAGTCTCTCTAAAAACACTTGTAGCACATGGTAAAGGTAGTGCTGTCTATGTGTTCGTGGTCGCTATTAATAGTGAGTTAGATCTAAAGAAGGCGGCGTATGTATGCGGTGAGAAGAAGGTAGAGATGCTAGCGGTTAAAGATTTATTAGCCACGACAGGTTATATCCGTGGAGGCTGTTCACCAATAGGAATGAAGAAGGTGTTCCCAACGTTTATAGATGAACAAGTAAGATGGTTTGATATGATTTATGTTAGCGGTGGGCGAAAAGGATTAAGTGTAGGGATTCGTCCAGCTGATTTAGTAGGTGTAACCGGAGGCAACTTTGCGGATA
>JBOFGJ010000013.1:0-3351 GCA_051649065.1 Flavobacterium sp.
TAACAGATTGATCAAAGTCTTTAGCGTTGTCAGCCCAACCTTTTCCACTGAGTACATTCTTGATTTGAAGATCGCGCAGCGTCCAATCGTTAAAGATTGTATACCCAAATATGTGATCAGCAGCATCTTCAATAGAAATGTCTTTTCCAGTTTTGCCAATAACACATCCCAGTTCTAATTCGTAATCTAACTCTTTAGTCCCTTTAGGAGTATTAATAGTTTCACCTGTATGTGAAATATAAGTGTGATCTCTTAGTTCATATAACGCATCTTTACTATTCTTAATTCTATAGATCATTTTGTTTAACTGCTCACTTAATACACTTACATCTTGAGCCGTTTGTTGACCAATGATGTCTATGATATTCTTAGTAGCAGAGGCAAGATGATTATCTGGATTCATAAACATTGTACCCAATATTCTTTTAGGTTGTATAGGAGCTAATAGTTGCACACTATGTAGCGGAATACTTTGGTAAGCATCTTCATTAGACAATATCTCTTTTACCTTGTCCAATCCATCCTGACCAGATTCTATTAAAGACTGCATAGAGCTAAATATCACTTCGTGTGGAGCAATAGACCTTAGGTCTAAAATAGATTCATTAGAAGTCGTTATTACACCTAAACGAGCTTCTTTATTATGTTGATAGGTTACAAATTTCATAGTTATAGATTTAAAAATTCAAGAGATTCATTCCAAGGGCTATAAGGATCCCATGCAGGGATAGTATGATTGTATTTCTGGTCATAAAAGGCTCTGATTTCAGTTAATGAAGCAGGTATATCATTCCATGGTGGGATAAATTGGCCTTCTTCTTTGCTTTTTACAACGGCTAAGATGCTCATATAAATACGTTCTGGTTGTATCCAATGCAAGTATTTCGAAATGTCTATTTTCTTAGTGATTTCCTCGGCAGTAATTCCCTTTGTATAGTGCTTGTCTACTTGTTCTAATACGAAAGTTAAATATTGTTTTTGCTCCTCCACAAAGTCAACACCACAAAGACTACCGTGTCCAGGAACAACAATCTTAGGCTTAAGATCATGTATGATGTAATCTAATACCTTTACCCAATTATTGATACCTTGTTCGCTATAAGCAGTACAACCATTAAATACAACATCTCCTGCAAACAAGATTCTTTCTTTCTCTAACCATAGCAATACATCGCTATTAGAATGAGAAGGGGCTACGTCTATTAACTGTACTTCTGTAGTATCTAAGTGGATAGTAGTGTTGCTCGATATTTCTATATCTGGAGTAATCCACTCAACACCTGTTAGATCAAAACCTTCAAACTCTTTAGCAAAGAAGCGTTCTCCTGCTGATGATTCTAAAGAGTCTTTTCCTCTTTTGATAATAGTATCATACCACTGTATATTTTCAGTAAGGCGTTCTTGAGCTGCATTCTTATGCATGATGATGCAAGAATCTTTAAATACTTTGTTTCCCCAAGTATGATCACTGTTGTAGTGTGAATTAACTACGTATTGAGGAAGTTCCTGATTGCTTACTTGAGTGTAGATGTCTTTTAATTCTTGAGCGTGAAATAGATCAAAAAAGGTATCATATACTAACCCTTTTCCTTGATTGATAAATGCTGCATTAGCCCAGCTAATTCCTCTATATGGAGATATAGCAGTAAATATGTTATGATCAATCTCTATTACTTTTAAACGATTGGATGTGATTACTCTTTGTTTGTTCATGGCATTTAATTTATTGATTACTAATGCAAATTTAAAGTATAGTCATTTTTTAGCAGTAAACAAATTAGCAGAATAGATGTGCAATTATTAAGATTTGATATCTTTGAAGTAAAGACTTGTTATGGAAGTAAAACAACACACTATTAGTTCTATTGTTCAGGATAGAGGATTAGATCTAAAGCAAGCGATCTATATATCTAAGAATGCTAAAGAGATAGAAGATTACTTTGCGAAGTACCCTCATGTTATCAATGCTTTTGTGATAGGGCTTTGTATTGGTGGTAATGCTAAGATAAAAGTTGATTTGACAGAGCACACGATTCAGAGAGGAAGTTTGATTAGTCTGGTACCTAATTCTATTGTTTACCCTATAGAGGTTTCTGACGATATTGAGATTTATTCTTTGATGTTTTCTTTTGACTTTATCACTACCTCTGTTTCTCTTTTTAAGATAGAGTTATTAGAAACGCTGAGACAACAATATGTTATTGAGTTAGATGACATACAGTTGGAGTTGTTATATGAACTTTACCAAGTGACAAGTAAGTATAATTACTCAGAAAACCCAATTCCTGAAGTACAGACCCATCTGTTTAGTGCATTGCTTTTAGAGATTCAAGGAGTTTATGTAAATGCGAATATGAACGTGAAGGCTGAGTCACGTTATGAGTACCTAACTAGAAACTTCTTTGCTTTGTTGTACAAGCATTTTAAAGCAGAGCGTTCACTCCAATTCTATGCAGATCAATTATGCGTAACACCTCAGCATCTATCTACTGTGATTAGAGCAGTAACTAAACACACTCTCTCTTATTGGATGAATGAGATGGTTATCTTGTATAGTAAGTCTCTGTTGAAAACAACAAGTTTAACGAGTAAAGAAATAGCTGCTGAATTAAACTTTGCAGAACCTACTTTATTTAGTCGTTTTTTCAAGAAGAATACAGGAATGACACCTAATGAATATCGCAAGGGGTAGTGTTTATTCTTTGTTCTTATTAAAATTAGTTTTATGTACTTTTATATTTTAAGTCTTGAGTATATAAACAAAAGCACTATGATCAATGATTATAGTGCTTTTGTTTATATGTATAGTTGTTAATATAATTTGACTTATCATTGTATTAATGACAGAATGATACCATATCTAAGTTATTATTAATACAGTAATCTATATTGTCAATAATCCCTTTTAAGTGTTCATAAGCAAACTCTTTTTCATCTGGATCATCTTCTAATTCTTCTATTTGTTCCTCTGTAATATTAAGAGAAGAAAGTTTATGCTTTAGTTGCTGTAACTCTTGATTTTTAATTAGTCCAATAAGTGGCCAATCGTCTATCTTAGGTATAGGAAATGGATGAGGACTGTCTAAGAGAGTTTCTTCTATATTGATATTTTGTATACTAAAGTCTTCAGTTAGTACTTTGTTAATTAGGTCAGTTTCATAACCAAGTTTGATTTCTTGTCCATATGGAAGATCTACTCCTAAAGTAGCACAAATACCTATAACTGCATATCCATAAGCATAGTTTGATTTGGTATCAAAGGGTCTATTATGGATGATATCTATAAGTGCTTTATCTGGCGCAGTTTCAAAACCATCAACTTCAAAGTCAGCATAGTTTTCAAATATTTCG
>JBOFGJ010000014.1:0-5209 GCA_051649065.1 Flavobacterium sp.
TCTTTGGGAGTACTACTACCTTTACAGAGAAGTTCACTCCTCATAAGGATACCCCTATTATCACTATTGACTTTAAAGAATCACGAATAGTCGATATGTCTGCTCTTGAGGCAATCAAAAAGATAATAGATAAATACAAAGACCATAATAAACAAGTTATACTACTAAACATCAATACTGAAGGCAAAAGATTAATGGCTAACTCTAAGCTATTTGAGGATAACTTATTAGAAAACAGTTAGATTATCACTGATACTCCCCTCATTATTAGACTTAATTCTTTATATTTGATTACTACAATCAATAAAACACTATAACTATGCTTAAAATATCATTATCAGTACTACTTGCTATCTTAGGTGGTTATCTAATATTCTTAGGTCTAAGAGCCGATATGTTACCTCCAACTATTACAGGTATAGGGTTCTTTTTAATTGCTATTATATTTAATTTACCTAAAGATAAAAAGTAAGAATAATCTGATCAGTCAATTCTGAAAAGTATATAAAAAAGGACAACCTCATCAGTTGTCCTTTGTTCTTTAGAATGGTCTTGTTACAAAACGACCTATATAGGTGTCTCCCTTTATAATCCAAGCTACGATATAAGCCCCTGCACCATCTCCATTAGAAGTATATATATAAATAGTATCATTCTCTCTATCAAAGGCACACTGTGGCTTAATACTAGGATTAAACATATTCTCAAATGAAGAAACTGGTAATTCTATTGTATTACCGTATTTACTAACAGTTATAGAAGTATAGTGACTTAACTTATGAAGACCTTCTATCCCCCAAGCCTCTTGTTCTTTATACCCCATTAAATTATATGCTCCATCGAGTGTTTTATATTGTGGAATGAAATCACGCTTATTCTCTTCAAAATCTACTTCTTCAATATTCATTTCAACTTTTATGCCTTTACCTTCTAGAATACTATTAGTATAGGATTCTTTAGCAAGAGGTATTTTATCAAAGGTACTTAGTGCTTTTAATCTTGAGTTATGAATAAACCCTCCTTTACCTATGCGTTCATCAGAAAATATTACATTTTGCCAATCAGCTTTTTTATCATAATCCTCATCGAATACAAACACTAGGTCACCACTAGCCAACTGTCTAACGATACTTGCTTTATTATCTCCTGTCTCTCTGACATTCACATATCCATCTTTATCTACTAATGCAAATAACTGCCCATAAGAAGTACTGCATATTAATAGCAACACTAATAAACTTATATTCTTCATTCTTATTATTTTTAGCAAATGTAACTAAAATGGGAAACTAAAGCATTTGATACTATCATATGATACTATCAAAGATATAAAACCAATTCTATAGCATCAAAAAAAAGCACCTCAACCTAAAAGGAAGAGGTGCATATTATACTTTTTACGTTGTGTATCAGCTTCTGTGGTTATGCATTTATAGCTTGTTGACTAGCTATTCTTTTAAGAGCGTTATACTCTTCTATTGGTATAATTGCTATTCCTGTAGTTTCACATTCTTTGACCAACAAGTCATAGCCACTATCCATTACATAATCAACATAAGTTGAGACATCTTCTTTAAATTCCTTTAAATCAATTTCTTTAATCATTATTTTCTACTTTTTAACATAGAAATACAACAATCAAACCATTTTATCTTTTTCTTACAAAAAAAATATAAAAAAGTACTCTAGCCCAGTAGAGTAGGTATAAATTATTTTATATAAGTAATCTCATTCTTAGGTTCTCCATCTAAAAAACCTTGTTGTTCCATCCAAGTATCGCTATAAATTTTACTCATATAACGAGAACCGTGATCAGGGAATAACATAACCACTACACTATTTTCATCGAAGTATCCTTCTGCTGCATATTGTCTTGTAGCTTGTAGTACTGCACCCGAAGTATATCCTAAGAACAATCCTTCTGTACGAGCCAACTCACGTGCTGTCTGAGCAGCATCTTTATCTGTTACTTTAATAAACTTATCAATAACAGAGAAGTCAGTAGCAGTAGGAATTAAGTTCTTTCCTAATCCTTCTATTTTATAAGGAGCGATCTCATTAGGATCAAGCTCTCCTGTTTCGTGGTATTTCTTTAATACAGATCCATAAGCATCCACACCTAAGATTTGGATATTAGGATTCATTTCTTTTAAGAAGCGAGCTGTACCCGATATAGTACCTCCAGTGCCAGAACAACATACGAAGTGTGTTATCTTACCTCCTGTTTGTTCCCATATCTCTGGCCCTGTAGATGCGTAGTGTGCCTCTGTGTTTAACTCATTAAAATATTGATTGATATAGATAGAGTTAGGTGTTTCTTTCTGCACTGTCTTAGCCACCTCATAGTATGAGCGTGGATCATCTGCTGCTACATTAGCAGGGCATACATATACGGTAGCTCCCATCGCACGTAGCATATCTATCTTATCGGGAGAAGACTTATCACTCACTGATAAGATACATTTATACCCTTTAATCGCACTTACCATAGCGATACTAAATCCAGTATTACCAGATGTAGTCTCCACAATAGTGCTACCAGGTTTTAATATTCCTTTTTTCTCAGCTGCTTCGATAATGTGCATTGCTATTCTATCCTTAGCAGATTGACCAGCGCTAAAAGCTTCTACTTTACCATAGAAATTCCCTTTTAACTCTTTCGTTGCTTTACTCAATTTCACAATTGGCGTATTTCCTACAAGAGCTAATACATTATCATACGCTTGAATTTCTTCTTTCATAATATCTTATTTACTATTAACGGTTCGAACTATTCTAAACCGAAATTGTTATCTTAACAAATTTACTAAAAAAACAAAAAGGCTACTCTTTTATTCCTTCTAAATCAAGCATAAAAGCAAACTCTTTTGCTACTTCTTTTAAAGCTTCGAAGCGTCCAGATGCACCACCATGTCCAGCCTCCATATTCGTGTCTAAGTACAACTGTTTATCGTTAGTCTTCATCACGCGCAACTTAGCTACCCACTTAGCAGGTTCCCAGTACTGTACTTGACTATCGTGTAGTCCGGTAGAAACATACATATTCGGATAATCTTGTTCTGCTACATTATCTAATGGTGAGTAAGAAAGCATATAATCATAATATTCCTTCTCATTTGGGTTACCCCACTCATCATACTCTCCTGTAGTCAACGGTATCGTATCATCAAGCATAGTCGTCATCACATCAACGAAAGGCACTTGAGCAATCACTCCGTTATACAAGTCAGGGCGTTTATTCACCACTACCCCCATTAATAGCCCTCCTGCAGAACCACCTTCTGCATATAGATGTTCTGCTGATGTATATCCTTCTGCTATCACGTGCTCTGAACAAGCAATAAAATCGTCAAACGTATTCCACTTCTCTAATAACTTACCATCTTCATACCACTGACGTCCCATATCTTCTCCTCCGCGAATATGAGCGATAGCGTAGATAAACCCTCTGTCTAATAAACTCAATCGTGTAGTAGAGAAATAAGGTTCCATAGAATATCCGTATGAACCATACGCATACTGTAAAAATGGATTAGTACCGTCTTTCTTCATTCCTTTTTTATAAATGATAGACATTGGTACTTTCACTCCATCTTTAGCCGTAGCCCAGATACGCTCTTCTATATAATCGTTCTTGTCAAAAGTCCCTAATACCTCTTGTTCTTTCTTCACTTCCTTCTCACGAGTACGCATATTGAAGTCTATTACAGACGATGGCGTGTTCATAGACTGGTATCCATAACGCAATATCTCTGTATCAAAGTCTAAATTCGTACTAGTATAAGCATTATACGTTTCACTCTCAAAAGGTAAATAGTATGCCTCTTGACTATTATCCCAAGGTTGGATCTTTAAGTGAACCAATCCATTAGAACGCTCCGAGATTACTAAGTAATCTTTAAAGATATCCACTCCTTCTAACAACACATCTTCTCTGTGAGCAATCAACTCTTCCCAATGCTCAACTGTAGTCTTATCCTCAGGGCAACGCATCAACTTAAAGTTATCTGCATCATCTAAGTTGGTCATAATGTAGAAGTGTCCGTTATAGTGAGAGACGTTATACTCTAACTCACGTACTCTCTCTTGGAACATTCTAAATTCTCCATCAGGATTCGCTGATTCTAATATTTGAAACTCACTAGTCAGTGTACTCTCACTTGCGATAACTAAGTACTTACGAGATTTCTCTTTAAAGATATGTGTATCAAAAGTGTCATCAGCTTCGTAGTATATCATTACATCTTCTGTAATCGCTGTACCTAACTTGTGCTTATAGATTTTATCCGCACGAAGAGTCACCTCATCTTTACGAGAATAAAACAAAGTCTTATTATCTGAAGCCCAAGTAGAACTACCTGTCGTCTTCTCTATGGCGATAGGAGATACCTCACCTGTCATCAAGTTCTTTACCTGTAAGGTATATTCTCTACGAGACACTGTATCTATACCAAACGCTACCCACTGATTATCTTCTGATACGTTCACCCCTTTTAAGTGAAAATACGAATGCCCTTCAGCCATCACATTACAGTCGAACATAATCTCTTCTGCTGCTTCTAAACTCTCTTTTTTACGAGCAATAATAGGATAGTCTTTCCCTTTTTCGAATCGAGTGATATAGTAATATCCATTGTAGAAATAAGGTACTGAAGAGTCATCTTCTTTTATCCTGCTCTTCATCTCTTCAAATAAATCTGTCTGAAAAGCCTTAGTATGTGCAGTCTCTGCTTCATAATAAGCATTCTCTGCATTTAAATAATCAATAACCTCTTGATCTTCTCTATCGTTTAACCAGAAGTAGTTATCGATACGTGTATGATTATGTGCTGTTAGCTCGTGAGGTCTCACTGTAGCTACTGGCGCTTGTATATCTTTATTCATTTTCAAATGTTAAAACACAAAAGTAAGGTTTTAATATGTAAATAAATGTTAGCATGGTTTAAATGAATATTAATGACCTATCAAGTTCATTTAATGGACTAGTAAATATAGTCAGTATAACTTTTACTACTGCCCTTTTATCAAATCCACGGCATACTGTATATCCGCATACACATTATAATCACTTGCTGATTCTGGTATTATATAGTCTATTTTTAAGCCATTTCGGTGAACATTATATGTCGTATCATTAGGGTAGAAAGCTCCATAACCTGAGAAATCTATTGTAGTATCATCTTTTAGAAGTACCTCTACACGATTAGTC
>JBOFGJ010000015.1:0-1868 GCA_051649065.1 Flavobacterium sp.
TCTTCATCATACATCCCGACAAGCACACTATTACCATCCTCATCTACACGTAGTCCGCCATACTTCGCTTGTTCATATTTCTCAGCTTCTCCCTCTTGAAAGAAGAAGCTCTCAGCACCAATATTAAAGCTCCATCTCTGATAATTAAAATACTTGATATAGATTTGGTTTTCCTTCTTCTCACCTATTTCATTCATCATCATCACCATACTTCCCACATTATCCTTATCTAAAGACAGTAAGACATAACCGCGTTTATTTAGTTCCTCTTTCTCTACTGCCTCTTCGATATCCTGTTGCGCTCTTAAGACGTTCTCCTCTATCTCACTAGCTGAGATACTATCGTTAAATGGGGTATCTACTATCACCTGATCAAATGCACGAGTCTGATTAGATATCGCATAATTTAAGATCATATAATCCCCCTGTATTAGCGATCTAGGATCTACAGGTGCCAATTCTAAAAGAACTAATTGCCCCTCTTTAATAGTTTTTTCTTTTTGTAAGACTGCTCTTACAAAGAAGATTCCTATCAATATAAACACACTTAGTATTATAATATTCTTAGACTTTATCATATCCTACTCCTTTCTTTTGAATTAAATAATACACTCCTAAAAACAGACCTCCTACTAACATCATCGTGATAGACTTCTCTAATAATGTAAGCCCTAAATCATAATAGAACATCCCCATAGCCCATATAAATGTAGCTATACTCAAAGCAATACCTACCTTAAACTGCTGCTTAAAGCTCCATAAAAGAAATAAGAATGCAATACCAAAAGCAGGGTAATTAAATGCTATCAAAACAGTAAATATAATGGCAAATAAGTAAGCTATGACTTTAGTACTTAACAGTGTAACCTTCATTTTTTCTAATAGTAAATACATTGTAGCTAATACTAACCCTAATATAACAAGTAGTAAAAACACGCGAACTGCGCTATACTCACTAAAATAGTAGTATCCATAATCTTCTGTAGAAGCTATAATCCCCATTACTAAAGTATAACAAAAAAATGCTGTAAATACTGGTAAATATCGTTCTCTCAGGATGCTATTCTGCGTTCTAATCTGTTGCTCTTGCCAAAATAGGTACACTGCAAATAGCAGTACAAAAGCTAAATAGATATAATAGAAATTCTCTATATGTAAGCTAAACATCACGACGTGTATAGAGATTAGTATACCTAATGTACTTAAGAAACTAATAATCTGATTATTATACACACATAGCGTTATAATAGAAGTCACTAAGGCAATATAACCTCCTATATTACTATCTCCAGTTAATCCGTAAATCAAGAAAGAATGTCCTATTATATATAGCGATACAGCTATACTATCTGTGATAGCGCTATCCTTACTGCGATTAAAGAAGAATGCGCTTACTAAAAAGGCAATTCCAATACCTGTTAACACAGCTTGATTTCGGAATAAATCAGCAGATATTAAAGCTATAAATACGATGAATAAACCTAGACCTAGTAAACTTCCTAATACAGATACTACCCTTATGATAATAGACTTTAGCGCTCCTTTAGCTGTAGCCTCAGTTAGAGACTCTTGGTTTATCTCTACTCCACTCTGTTCTAATGAAGAGACCAATGCTTTAAAATTACTCTTGCTCATTGTTCCAAAGTTTTTTCTGATTCATAATAAGTTTTACGATAGCGAATGTTCCTCCGATGGTGTAAAGTGCGTATAGTAATAATGCTGCTTCATTAAAATCAGCTATTTTAATCATCACTGCAAATAAAATGGCAAATACTGATAATAGCAAATAACTAAACAGCAGCAAGTCTTTCTTCTTTCTACTCCATAAGAAACTCCCCACTAACCATAGTACAGAAGCTATCAACAAG
>JBOFGJ010000016.1:0-2489 GCA_051649065.1 Flavobacterium sp.
AATTAATTAGTAAGGGAAAGATGCTATGACGATTAAATTTTCTTACTGTTTTATTTATTAATCACACTTTAAAAACAATTGTACTATGAAAAAACGCCCCTACTTGGCTTATTCTAGGTTGGTTAAAATGTAGACGTCAACCAGTAGTGGGCACAAACTACAACACATCGTATGACTTAAAGGGAGATTTAAGCGTACCAAAGTCCATGGCTATCTCCTTTCTCTTGTTTGCATTTTGGGAGACATGCTATAGAGCTAAGGAGATAGTTTTTTTATCCATGTTATTATTTAAAAATTAACTAACCCTTGATATAGTTGGCTTATCAAAGTAAATACGGCAATATGAATCTTGATGATTTAAAAAGCCTCTTGTATCAAATCAATTATAAATATTATGAAAACTCAAAATTTCACCTCCTATAGTTATAGGATAATACTGTTGCTAAGTTTTTTAGTCGCTTATCCTAACTATGCCGTAAACAGTAACTTACTTGTTGACATACCTTATAATCGGCAAGATAATAAACAGAAGCAAAAAACTCGTCTAACTGGAACGGTTAAAGATGCTCAAGGTAGCCTTGGCGGAGTGATTGTTAGTATTAGCAGTAATAGAGCTGTTACCACTGATATAAATGGTCACTACTCAATTGATATTGTTCTTGGAGAAAAGATTACTTTCTCTATGATTGGGTATAAAGAGCAATCTATTATTTACACTACAGGTAGTCTACTTAACATTACACTTATTGAAGATAATAGCACTCTTGATGAGATTGTAGTCAACGCAGGGTACTATTCGGTTAAAGATCGTGAGCGTACTGGAAGTATAGCTCGAGTAACAGCAAAAGACATTGAATTTCAGCCTGTGGTGAATCCTTTGCAAGCAATGCAAGGTAGAATGGCTGGTGTAGACATTACTCAAAGCAGTGGTGTTGCAGGAGGTAATATGGATATAGAAATACGAGGAAGAAATTTTATGGGAGATAAACTCTCTGGTAGAAACAATCCCCTTTATATCATTGATGGTGTTCCTTTTCTTTCAGATGCCCTTGGTCTATCAAGTGGAAATACAGGTATTGAGATACTACAAAATGGAATATCTCCACTTAATGCCATAAATCCAAATGATATAGAAAGTATTGAGGTATTAAAAGATGCGGATGCCACAGCTATCTATGGTTCACGTGGAGCCAACGGTGTAGTGCTTATAACCACTAAAAAAAGTACATCTGAAACAACCCGATTTACCGTATCATCTGCAACTAGTTTTAGTAAAGTACCCAAATACATGGAGCTTATGAATACGCAGCAGTATATACAAATGCGCGAAGAAGCTTTTGCTAATAGTGGTACTACTAATCTTCCTGCTAATGCGTATGATTTAAACGGTACTTGGGATCGAGATCGTTATACCAATTGGCAAAAAGAATTAATTGGAAAAACAGCAACAGCCCAAGACATCTCTCTGGGAATAAATGGAGGTAGTAATCAAACCCATTTTAATATAAATCTAACTCATAATAATTCCAATACAGTATTTCCGATTGATAAAGGATATAAAAGAAACTCTGTTTTAATAGGAATTAATCATCAAAGTCAAGACAATAAATTACACCTTAACCTGTCTACTTCCTACTCGAACCAAAGCAATAATCTACCTACAATGGATCTAACAAGACAAGCATTGACCTTAGCTCCCAATGCACCTGCCTTATATGATCAAAAAGGAAATCTCAATTGGCAAGAGGGAACCTTTACCAATCCATTAGCTCAATTAGAAGGTTCCTATGAAAACAAAACAAATTCACTCATACTTAATATGAACCTCTCTTACAGCCTTTTTAAAAATTTAGATTTTAGAATAAATACTGGACTGACAACTAATAATCTTGAAGAAAGAAATATCATCCCTCATACCGTTTTCAATCCTAGTGATGAATATACCAGTGAAATGTCTGAATCTTCTTTAGCTACCAGTCAGAGCCAATCATTCATTGTAGAACCTCAATTAAACTACAAAAAGAGTTGGAACAAACACACTTTTGAGCTCTTAGTTGGTTCTACTTTTCAATCCACAGAATCAGATAATCAAAATATTAGTGGTAGAAACTTCTCTTCAAATGCACTTATCAGAAATATTAGTGCAGCAAAGGATAAATATATCGGAATATCGTCAAAAGCACAATATAAATATGCCGCCTTATTCACGCGTATTAATTATCAGTATGACAACAAATATTATCTAAACTTAACTGGAAGAAGGGACGGTTCTTCGCGTTTTGCTGAAAATAATCGCTTTGGAAACTTTGGTGCCCTTGGTGCTGCTTGGATATTCTCAGAAGAATCTTTTGCTAAAAATCTAACCTGGTTATCCTTTGGAAAACTACGCTCTAGTTATGGGATAACTGGAAGTGATAATATTGGAGACTATGCGTACCTGGATTCCTATACTGTATTTGCTCCTCAATACAACGCAGAAACAGGGTTAT
>JBOFGJ010000017.1:0-1320 GCA_051649065.1 Flavobacterium sp.
GACAAAGATGCTAAGGGAAAAAACGCTACTCCGTTAGCAAAACTTCACGATTATACGAAAGATAACTTTGACCTATCTAGTGTAGGTATTCAAAAACGTGAAGATCACAAGTCTATTAAACAAGCTAGAATAACTGAAAAACAAACTGCTGCAGATGCGTATTTTAGTACGATTAATCGCAAGGTAGACCCTGCGCTTATGGAGTGGAGTGGAGCAGATATGTTTAGCTGTCGTGTATTCCCGTTAGAAGCCAATCAATTGCACCATATCGTAGTAGGGTATGATGTAGATATGGTAGAGGGAGTGGACTTTAGAGAGTTTGTATTGAGCCTTCCTGAGGTAAAGAACAAACTTCGTCTAGATATGGCTGTGGCTGATACTCCTCAGTATGTTATCAATCCTGTAAAAGATGCTATTGTAGAGAAGAACAATCAGAAACAATACTTAACATACTTTAATCCTAAGGTTAAAGAAATCAATGTAAAACTAAATAATGCTAATCCACTAGCTCTAATACAAGCAGGCGATGCAAATAATTATATAGCAGGAAGTATGCGTATTAGTCTGCCTCGTGAAGTAGATACTTCTATTTCTAAAGATGCTGTCTTTATGTTAGATACTTCACTGAGTTCTAATCCTGTGTTATTTGGGGTATGGGTAAAGCTTGTTAATGAGATATTAGCTAAGAATGAAACAGTGATAGAACGCTTTGCTATTTTAGGCTTTAATGTAGGTAGTAGTTGGTATCAAAAGCAGTATGTAAGTAATAATGCTAAGAATAGAGAACAGGCTTTAAATTATTTAAATACACTAGCTTTAGAAGGAGCTACGGATTTAGGCAAGGCCTTAAAAGAAGCATCATATCCACAGTGGATGAATCAATCAAGTAATAAGAGTATTTTCTTGTTAAGTGACGGAGATTTAAACTGGGGAGAGAGCAACAGAAACTTGCTAGTAAATTATATCCATAAAGGTGATAAAATATATACTTATAAGACAGGACTTTCGGGTACTAATACAGAGCTGCTAGATTACTTAAGTACATTGACTGGTGCTAGTTCATTTACGGCAAATAGTGAGGCACAACTTATAGAGAGTGCAAAGGCTCTTCGTTATAAAACATGGAAAGTAGATAGCGTTTTTGGAGAGACAGTTAAAGATATTCTATTATCTGGTGGTGTGACTCAGTTATACGACGGACAGATCATCCAATTCGCTGCTCGTGGTAGTCTTGATAAACCTATTCAGATTAAAGCGTCTTCAGGAACTGCGACCAAAGTAATAGAGTTTAATCCTGATGTGAAAGTGAGTTCTGATCTA
>JBOFGJ010000018.1:0-2497 GCA_051649065.1 Flavobacterium sp.
TGTTCAACTGCTGTGAAGAATTCTTCTTCTAGTTCAGCTAGATTGTACTGTAATTCTACATCGTGAAACTTAATCATTGCTTCGTGCTTGTCAGCTAAAGTACGGTAACGTTCTTTAAAATCTGCAAGTTCGATATCTCCAACTCTTAAACCATTTCTACCTGTTTTGTCCATATATGTTGGACCAATACCTTTAAGTGTAGAACCAATCTTCGCTTTTCCCTTCGCTGCTTCTGATGCAGCATCTAATAAACGGTGAGTAGGTAAGATTAAGTGAGCTTTTCTAGAAATTAATAATCTCGTATAAATGTCGATATTGAACTTCTCTAATCCCTCAAGCTCTTTGATGAAAACCACAGGGTCAATAACTACACCGTTACCGATGATGTTAATAGAATTTTGATGAAATATCCCAGATGGAATAGTGCGCAATACGTGTTTAATTCCGTCAAATTCTAAAGTGTGTCCTGCGTTTGGTCCTCCTTGGAAACGAGCAATGATGTCATATTTAGAAGTTAGTACATCTACGATTTTACCTTTTCCTTCATCGCCCCATTGCAAGCCTAGTAGTAAGTCTACTGTCATTGTTTGTGTTGTTAAAAAGTTTGAAATTTAGTTGTTGTTTTCCACAGTTCCTTCAGCTTCAGTATTCTTTCTACTTCCATAGAAATAAAGTGAGTGATTGTGAATATCTATATTAAAGATTTCTTCAATTGTCTTTTTAATTGTTTGTATACGTGGATCACAAAACTCTATAACCTCTCCTGTGTCAGTTAAGATAATGTGGTCATGTTGCTTATCGAAATAAGACTTCTCATAATGTGCTTGGTTTTGTCCGAATTGATGTCTTCTTACCAATCCACATTCTAAAAGAATCTCAATAGTATTATATAGAGTAGCTCTACTAACTCTATAGTTCTTGTTCTTCATTTTAATGTAAAGAGACTCAATGTCAAAGTGTTCTTCACTATCATATATTTCTTGAAGAATAGCATATCTCTCAGGTGTTTTACGATGTCCTCTTTCTTCTAGAAACTTCGTGAAAACATTTTTAACGATTTCTTGATTTTTTTCACTTCCCATATTAAAAAATATCTTAGTTGCAAATATAGAGCTATTTTCTTTCGTACCGAAACTTTTAAAATAAGCTTAGTCTATATCACTATAAATTACCATTATTTTATGATGGATTTACTCTTGTTACTTTCTCAACCCCTTCTATTTTTTTAAGGTTGCCCATCATTTTTTTCAGCACATCATTATTAGGTACAATAACAGTTATAGACCCTTTAAATATACCTGCATTTTCACTTAACGATATGCTACGAATATTTATTACTTTACTTTCTATGATAATTCGCGTTATGTCCCCAGTTAATCCTGCTGAATCCATTCCTGTGATGTTTATTGTAGCTTCGAAGTTCATTGCTTCTTTAGAATCTACCCAGAACGCTTGTATGATTCGATAAGCGTAGTTAGAGCGCATACTTATAGCGTTAGGACAGTCAGTCTTGTGAACTTTAATCCCTTCATTAATAGTTACGAACCCAAAGGCATCATCACCAGGTATTGGATTACAACATGTAGCGAGTTTATAATCTAACTTTTCTTTCTCTTTTCCGAAGACTAATAAGTCACCAACCTTGTTTGTCGTATTATCTGTTGGACTAGGAATAGAAGGCGTTCTTTTGATTGTCTTCTTAAAGAAATTAAACAGTGTATTATTTCTATTAGCTGCATATTCTTTTAATTGGCTATTGTCTATAACTCCTGCACCAATGCGATAAAACAGATCTTGACTTGTTTTTAATTTAAAGTAAGCTACCATTTCATTGACAACTTTTTCATCTAGATTAATTTTTAAGTGCTTCAGTTTGCGAATTAGTTGTTCTTTACCGTCTTCTGCAATGCGTTTAGTATCTTCGTTTAGGGCATTTTTAATCTTGTTTTTAGCTCTAGTTGTCGTAACATATTCTAACCAACTCACACTAGGTTTTTTGTTTTCTGAAGTAATTACTTCTACTTGATCACCACTAGCTAACACATGATTTAAGGGAACTAATCTACCATTGACACGTGTACCTCTAGTGCGCAGTCCTACTTCTGAGTGTATAGAGAATGCGAAGTCTAATGCGGTAGCTCCTTTAGGTAGAGATTTAATCTCTCCTTTAGGAGTGAATATGTAAATCTCTTTAGCATAAAGACTAAGTTTAAAGTCTTCTACGAAGTCTACAGCATCACTCTCTGCATTTTCTAAAGCTTCTTTTAACTGGTTAAGCCATTTATCTAAACTGTTTTCTTCAGTTACTCCTTGTTTATATTTGTAGTGAGCAGCATATCCTTTCTCTGCTATTTCATCCATACGTTCACTGCGGATCTGTATTTCTATCCAGCGGCCTTTAGGCCCCATTACAGTGATGTGAAGTGCTTCGTAACCTGTCGTTTTAGGAGCTGATATCCAGTCTCTAAGTCTATTAGGGCTAGGACGGAAGTGATCC
>JBOFGJ010000019.1:0-1025 GCA_051649065.1 Flavobacterium sp.
TGTATAGTAAGTCATAGTCTACCTCAGGTATAACTCCCGTATCTAGATATTTTTTGCGGTTGATAGAAGTACTATTTCTAGTACTAAAGCGAGAACCTCCATATTTAGTAGGATCAACATCTGTCTTAGGTTGGCGATAAGAGATACCTGTTCCAATGTGTAAGGCCATGTCTTTATGGTTATAAAGAGGCTGGAAGATTAACTTACCTGTATAAGACATTCCTTGGTTTCTACCATAGTCTTTGTTGTTGTCATCTACAAAGTCAGCTTTTTCACTATCTTCAATTTGTTGAAAGAAAATACCTCCTGAAGCATATAGCCATTGTTTTTGGTATTTAGCATTAATACCTAAAGAACGCGAAGGAGCAAGTGCCTGAGCAGCCATAGGTCTTTCCATAAATTGTTGGTAACGAGAAGACGTGTTACGAGATATGGAGAAGTTCTCTTTAAAGTTACCTACTTGTAATTCTAGATTAGATATTCCTTCATAACGGATAATCGCATCTTTTAATTCTAGTTTACCATCAGCGAAGTTTATATCTATCTCTCCATACCAATCTTTGGTTACATATGTTTTAAGTGCGGCTCTAGCACGGCGTAGACGTGCTCCATTACCGATAGGATCATAGTCTCTATTCTCTCCCCAAAAAGAGGCAGCATCTACATTAACACGAAAATCTAGCCAAAGTTTGTATTGTTCATCAGCAGATTCGAATGTAAGGATCCCGTTTCTTGCCTCTGTTTGTAGTGGAATTCGTTCTACAGCGACACCATACTGGTTAAATCGCAGGGAGTCATTCGAAACTTGTGCGTAATTATATACGCCTAAAGTAAGGAATGAAAGTGTAATTAGGGTTTTGTTCATGACTTTATAAGTGTGATAATTATATAATGCATTACTAGTGTTTATTTTAGTGAATGAATTAATTAAAATAATTTAACTTAAAATTAATTATTTTTATGTTAATGGTAAATTGCTTAAAAAGTAATGAAATTATTGTTTTTACATATTATTGTTATAATGT
>JBOFGJ010000020.1:0-13276 GCA_051649065.1 Flavobacterium sp.
AAAGTTTTATAGGCTGTTCAGCCCTTTACCGCTCTAGCTTGATGGCTGAATGCGAATTAAATAAGGTGTCAATTTTATTTAAATAGTTTCTTTTTTAGTCAGATTTAGTCTGGTATAGAGGTAAAAGGTATTTTGTAGAGAGAATGTATTAAAGAAGAATAAAAAGAGAATAAAAGTAGTATTCTTGGGTTAGAAGTTCGATAACCTCCTATTATTACTCTAGTATTGTCCTTTAATTGTCCTATAATTAAGTATGGATACTGTGGTTTACTGGGATGAATGGAGGTTGAGAGTTTTATAGATATTTATATTTATAAAGTTAATTTGCTGATTGTTAGATTAATGTGTTTTTTTATGGAATAAAAAAAATAGAGATAAAAGTATTTTGAATAGCGAAGAACATGTTTATGAGGAAGAAATTGAGAAGAAAAGAAGTAATTAGAAATTCCTAAATGTTTTATTAGTGTCTTTAGAGGTCTAAATTTGAAAAAAAGAAAATATTAAATGAAGTCAAATTAGCTAAATTTACGTTTATACTCTATCAAGATGTGGATAGAATAAAACATGTTATTATCTCTTTTTGCACTTTATTTGATGTGATATGTTTTAGTTTCAATGCATTTTTTGTATTATAAAGCAAATGTTTTTGAATATTGCGAATAACTATTAATTTTGAAAACAAAAACATTATGAAGAAAATAATCTTATCTGCAGCTACAGTTTTACTGTTAAGTGGTTGTGCTACAAATCCTTTTACTGGAAAGAAGACAATGGCTTTTACGTCTAATGCTGAGCTTTTTCCAATGTCATTCTCTCAATACGACACTTTTTTAAAAGAGAACAAGGTTATAAAAGGGACAAAAGATGCACAACGCATCACTGATATAGGGATGAAGATTAAGAAAGCTGCTGAAATATGGTTAACAGCTAATGGGCATGGTAGTTACCTTAATGACTATAAATGGGAGTATAATTTAGTGGATGATAAGGAGGTAAACGCGTGGTGTATGCCTGGAGGTAAAATAGTGTTTTATACAGGGATATTGCCTATATGTCAGACAGATGCAGGTATAGCTGTGGTGATGGGACATGAGGTGTCACATGCCTTAGCAAATCACGGGCAGCAGCGTATGAGTGCAGCGATGTTACAGCAGGCAGGAGCAGTCGCGTTAGATGCTGCTACAGCTAAATCTACCGCTGCTTCTAAGCAAATGTGGTCTGCGGCTTATGGGTATGGAACTCAAGTAGGAGGAATGTTGCCATTTAGTAGAGCTAATGAGACTGAGGCTGATAAAATAGGGCTTACACTAATGGCTTTAGCAGGGTATAATCCTGAGGAAGCAGTAAGTTTCTGGAGTAGAATGGCTGCTAGAGATGGTTCTGGAGGAGGTAACTCTTGGATGAGCACTCACCCTAGTAATACTGAGCGTATTGATAATTTGAAGAAATTAATTCCTGAAGCGAAAGCAGAAGCAGCAAAATTTGGTGTATCTTTCGGGAAGTAAAATAAAATAGTATATATGTAAGCTACCATTATGGTAGCTTATTTTTTTTAATATCCTTAAGTCTGCAGATAACGTTTAAACGAGAATGAATTATACAAAACAGAGCAAGATTAGAGATTAAAGCATACCTTAGTATGGTTTCAGAGCTAATGGAAGCTATGTGAAGTAGAATTCTTTCGCAGTAAATGGTAGTTGCAGATTTAAGGTAATAGTATTTAAGTATGAAAAGTTTTATAAAAGGAGATAAGAAACTTTTAAATGCATGGGCATTTTATGATTGGGCTAACTCTGTGTATGCTTTAGTGATATCATCATCTATTTTTCCGTTGTATTATGGCTCTCTTTTTAGAGAGTTAAATATAGATAGTTTTGACTTTTGGGGAACCTCTATAAAGAGTGAATCTATTATTAGTTACATCACTGCTATAGGATTCTTAATTGTCTGTATACTCTCGCCTATTCTGTCAGGGATAGCGGATTATCTAGGGACTAAGAAGTTCTTCATGAAACTCTTCTGTGGCATCGGTTCTATATCTTGTATGCTATTATACTTTTTTAGTCTAGACTATATGTTATTGAGTTTATTAATCTATATGTTTGGATTAATTGGTTTTTGGGGGAGTTTAGTATTTTATAATTCGTACTTACCAGATATCGCTTTTACAGATCAACAAGACAAAATTAGTGCACAAGGATATGCTTTAGGGTATATCGGTAGTGTGGTATTGTTGTTACTAAACTTGTTCTTAGTGATGAAGTATGAGCTTTTTGGTTTTGAAACAGCTATGTCAGCTATGCGTTTCTCTTTTATTTTAGTAGGATTATGGTGGGTAGGATTTAGTCTGTACACTTTTAAGTATCTACCTGATTTTAAAAATGAAAAGAAAATCACTCGATCTGTTTTTTTTAAGGGATTCAGAGAGTTGAAGAAAGTGTGGCATCAACTGAGTAGTTATGTGGAGCTAAAACGTTACTTAGTAGCCTTTTTTGTCTATAGTATGGCAGTGCAGACAGTGATGGTCATCGCGGCATACTTCGGTGAGAAGGAGATAGCGTGGGAGAATGACTCACAGCGTACTACAGGCTTGATATTAAGTATTCTGATGATACAGCTGGTAGCAGTAGCAGGTGCTTACTTGACCTCGTTACTTTCAAAAAAAATAGGAAATATATATACGTTATGCGTTTTAAATGCGTTATGGATATTAATATGTTTATATGCTTATACGGTAGTGACACCTAATGAATTTTATGTGGCGGCTAGTTTCGTAGGATTAGTGATGGGAGGGATACAATCCTTATCTCGATCGACTTATTCTAAGTTATTACCTGAGACTACAGATACGACATCGTTCTTCAGTTTTTATGATGTAACTGAGAAGTTGGGTATCGTATTAGGGATGTCTATGTATGGGCTAGTTAGTGACTTAACAGGGAAGATGCAGAATGCTATTCTATTTTTGGTGGTGTTTTTTGCAGTTGGTTTTGTCTTGTTGTTAAGAATACCTAATAAAAAACAGAGTTAGTAATAAAAGTCATATAAGATTGTATTTTTATTACTTGTATATTTGTAAATTGATTACTTAAAGTTTAGTAAGCTATAATATGAAAAAGACATTAAGAATATTAGCATTTAGTTTGTTCTCTATCGCAGGGTTAACGGTTGTATCGTGTGATAACGAATCATATGATCCTATAATAGAGGGTGAAAAGGGAGTAGGTAAACCTATCGTTACTGTGAATAATCAGGGTGATATGATTATGCTACGCGAAGGTGTAGTAGCTAGTAAAGATAGAGATGGAAAAATAACAATTAAAATAGTAGGTGCAGATAAATCGGGTAAAGATATACTGACACTTAATACGTTTAAACTTCAGAGAGGTAATTTCCCTACTAATGCGACTGCAAATGAATGTTTTTATGAAAGTAAAGAACATAATTTATTATATACAACTATCGATAAAGATAGACCTAATGTGATAAGTGGAATGCTTAGTATTAGTGAGATTAATAGAAAGGCAAGAGTATTATCAGGTGATTTTGATATCAAGCGTATGATGCCTACTAATAATGAGAATCCCAATCTAAAAGCATTTGCTATTAGTGGTAGTTTTAAAGATATCAATATCGTACGTGATTATGCTACTTATTTAGAAGCTTTCGCAGATAATGAGGAGATGGAGAATCTTAGAGAGACAGTTAGGGTAGAAGGAAATAGAATAATCATCACGAGTCTAGATCACGTTGAGAAAACGCAAGAGCTGATTCTTGATTTGCCAAGTGAAGGATTAGTAGCGACAGGTAGTGATCCTAAAGAGTTTAAGAAATTAGGGTGGTTTAAGGTGGCTTATACTTCTAAGTATGGAGTTAAGTACACTTCTGATGAAGTAGCTGAATCAGAAGGTTTTCTTCGTATAGATGAGGTAGAATATAAAGATGATAAATTAATATCTCTAAAAGGGCGCTTCGAAGCGAACTTGAGAGGAGTAGCTGATGATAAAAAAGACGAGAGAGTGAAGATTACTTTCGGTGAGTTCTCTATAAAACTTGATACTCCTGTAGATAAATAATATTTTATTTTTTAACAGAAAAGACAAAAAATCCTTACACTTGTGTCAAGGATTTTTTTGTGGCATAAAGATTGAAATATTAATAGAGTAGAACAATTAAAAATAATATTTTTGTTGGTAATCAGGTAGTTGCGATATGGTTTATGAAGAAGACTATGTCAATATAGATTTGATTACTGACAAAATGACGTAAATATATATATGGGAAATCAAAAAACTATGACGTTTGACAACTTGTCGTTACAAGACTTAGGAGATGGAGATGCAGAGTTCATTCCAATCTTTTCAAGCGAAGATGAAGAAGAAATGAATAAAGAAGAGTTGCCAACTGTACTACCGATATTGCCATTGCGTAATATGGTATTGTTTCCAGGGGTAGTTATTCCTATTACGGCAGGTAGAGATAAATCTATCGAATTACTGAATAAAGCAAATAAAGGAGATAAAACCATAGGTGTAGTCGCTCAGATTAATGAGGATACAGACGAGCCAGGATTAAAAGATATCTATCATACAGGTACGGTAGCTCGTATTATTAAGTTATTAAAGCTACCTGATGGGAACATCACTGTGATCTTACAAGGTAAGAAGCGTTTTGAGATTACTGAGTTAGTAGAGGAAGAACCTTTTATGAAAGCAAAAGTTATCGCTCGAGAAGAGAAACGCCCAGGAAAGAAAAATAAAGAGTTTCCTGCTATTGTTGAATCCATTAGAGAAACAGCTTTAGAGATGATTAAGGAGAATCCGAATATTCCATCAGATGCATCATTTGCAATCGAGAATATATCTAGTGATTCGTTCTTAATTAACTTTGTGTCTTCTAATATGAGTCTTGAAATAGCAGATAAACAACGTTTGCTTAATCTAGATGATTTAAATGCTAGAGGGTTAGAAGCATTAAAGATGATGACTCTTGAATTGCAGAAATTGCAGTTGCGCAATGATATTCAGACGAAAGTTAGAATCGATTTAGATCAACAGCAAAAAGAGTATTTCTTACACCAACAGATGAAAACAATCCAAGAAGAGTTGGGTGGTTTTTCTAATGAAGAGGAGTTTGAAGAAATGCGCAAAAGAGCATTGACTAAAAAGTGGTCTAAAACAGTACAAGAGCGTTTCGATAAAGAGTTAATGAAGTTTCAACGTATGAATCCTCAGGTAGCTGAGTTTGGTATTCAACGTAACTATTTGGAGTTGTTACTAGACTTGCCTTGGGATCATTGCTCTAAGGATGTCTTTAACTTAAAGAACGCACAGAAGCAGTTAGATAAAGATCACTATGGTATAGAAGACGTTAAGAAACGCGTGTTAGAGCATATGGCAGTCTTAAAGCTTCGCAATGATCTTAAGTCACCAATACTATGTCTTTATGGACCTCCAGGGGTAGGGAAAACGTCTATCGGTAGATCTATAGCAGATGCATTGGGACGTGAATATGTACGTATTTCTTTAGGTGGATTACGCGATGAAGCTGAGATAAGAGGGCATAGAAAAACGTATATCGGAGCGATGCCAGGACGTATTATTCAGAGTCTTAAAAAGGCGAAGACGTCTAATCCTGTGTTTTTATTAGATGAGATAGATAAGTTATCATCTAGTCACAATGGCGATCCGTCATCTGCTTTATTAGAAGTATTAGATCCAGAACAAAACAGTGACTTCTATGACAACTTCTTAGAGATGGGATATGATCTATCTAAAGTAATGTTTATCGCTACATCGAATAGTTTAAGTACTATACAGCCAGCATTAAGAGATCGTATGGAGATTATCGAGATGACAGGATATACGATAGAAGAGAAGGTAGAGATAGGAAAACAACATTTGTTAGATAAGCAGTTAAAAGCGCATGGTATTACTTCTAAAGAGTTAGTACTAGGAAAAAAACAGATGGAGTATATCATCACTAATTATACAAGAGAATCGGGTGTGCGTGGATTAGATAAACAATTATCGCATATCGCTAGAGGTGTAGCTAAGAGCATCGTGATGGAGGAGGAGTATAATGTGAAGATGACAGAAGAAGATATCAGAAAGATATTAGGGACACCTCGTTTCGAGAGTGATAAGTATGAGAATAACGATGTAGCAGGTGTTGTTACAGGATTAGCTTGGACAAGTGTAGGAGGAGATATTTTATATATCGAGTCTATTATTTCTAAAGGAAAGGGTGAGTTATCTATCACAGGTAACTTAGGTACTGTAATGAAAGAATCAGCTACTATCGCTTTAGAGTATATTAAGGCGCATGCTGAGGATTTAGGTATATCACAGGATGTATTAGATAACTATAAAATACATATCCACGTACCAGAAGGTGCTACACCTAAAGATGGACCTAGTGCAGGTATAACAATGTTAACATCGATGGTATCTTCGTTTACACAACGCAAAGTGAAAAAGAACTTAGCGATGACAGGAGAGATTACATTAAGAGGAAAGGTATTACCTGTAGGTGGTATTAAAGAGAAGATATTAGCAGCTAAAAGAGCTAATGTGAAAGAGATCATCTTGTGTAAAGACAACCGAAAAGACATCGAGGATATAAAGGAAGAGTACTTAAAAGGATTGACATTCCATTATGTTGATAGAATGGAAGAGGTACTAGCCATAGCAATTACTGATCAAAAAGTAAAGAATGCTAAAAAGTTTGAAGTTGTTAAAAAATAAAATGCATAGAATTAAAATAAAAAAAGCATCACTATACCAAGTGATGCTTTTTTGTTATATCTAAATTGGTTAACATTTATAGTGATTAAAGGATGGTGTTTTTTGCATATTAAATGATATTTGTTAGGTACATATGTTTAAAATGTTTGTATTTTTAAGGTGCTTTTTTGAAAAACTTTTTTATTAGAGTATTTTTAAAGCTATATTTAGTACTCACACGCCTTTAGAAAGTTTTATAAAAAGATTTGAGTGGTGATAAATACTATTATATTTGACAAATAAATGAGTTTGAACTAATTTTTAAATTTTTCAGTTTGAAAAAAATTACCATAGCGATTGATGGTTTTTCCTCTACGGGAAAAAGTACATTAGCAAAATCACTTGCCAAGTCACTTAGTTACGTATATATCGACACAGGAGCGATGTATAGAGCTATAACTTTGCATGCCATGAGAAAAGGCTTGATAAAGAAAGATTACTTTAATAAGGAAGAGCTTATAGAATCCTTACCCTCTATAGATTTACACTTTGAATATAATCCAGAAAAGGGATTTGCAGAAGTATTTTTAAATCAAGAGAACGTAGAAGGAGTGATCCGCAGTTTAGAAGTATCACAGTTCGTAAGCCAGATAGCTGAAATACCTGAAGTAAGAAGAAAGTTAGTTGACCAACAACAAAACTTAGGAAAGTCTAAGGGAGTAGTGATGGATGGTAGAGATATCGGTACTGTTGTATTTCCAGATGCAGAACTTAAGATTTTTATGACAGCTTCACCAGAGATAAGAGCACAACGTCGTTATGACGAATTAAGTGCTAAGGATCCCAATGTGACTTATCAGGCAGTATTCAACAATGTAGTGGAGAGAGATAAAATCGACACAACAAGAGCAGATTCTCCACTGATAATGGCATCAGATGCTATAGAAGTTGATAATTCAAACTTGACAATAGAAGAACAATTCGACTTAATCCTTGAGTTAGCGCGCGAAAGAGTTAAGTAATACTTTCAATCTGTAACTATCATTTATTGCGAAATAATTATACTTTACATAGCTTCAATTAGCTCGATAACCACACTGTAGTGTGCTTTAATCACCTAATCTTACTCTGTTTTGTACAATTCATTTTCGTTTAAATGTTATCTGTAGATTTGAAAAAATAAATACACTTATAAAACACGATCTAAAGAGTAACTATCTTTAGAATATTAACACAGAAATAATATCATACGTAATGAATGTAAAAGCAAAATTGACGATGATGAGTTACCTCGAATTTGCAGTTTGGGGGGCTTACTTGACATCTATGGGTAATTATCTTGGATCAGTAGGGCTTGGTTCTAATATAGGTACTTTTTATGCAGTGCAAGGGATAGTATCTATATTTATGCCTGCTATAATGGGTATCGTAGCAGATAGATGGATACCAGTACAGAGATTATTGGGAATAAACCATTTGCTGGCAGCAATCTTTATGTTTGCTACAGGATTATATGGTGCGATGGCAGGAAGTGATGTAGACTTTTCTACTATATTTACCTTGTATACTTGTAGTGTAGCTTTCTTTATGCCAACGATTGCTTTGTCTAATTCGGCAGCTTATACTATATTAAAAAACAATAATTTAGATACGATTACTAACTTTCCTCCGATTAGAACATTGGGTACTGTTGGTTTTATTTGTGCTATGTTATTTGTTAACTTCTTTGGTTTTCAGGATGGTACTTTAGGTTTTCACTTTGGTAGTGATATAGGATTCAAGAGTTTTCAGACTAGTTACCACCAGTTTTATGTATCAGCTATTTTAGGAGTGGTTTTATTCTTATATAGTTTTGTATTGCCAAACTGTCCTATTAATAAATCAGATGCTAAGCTGACATTATATGATGCATTGGGATTAAAGGCTTTTGCTTTGTTTAAACAAAAGAAAATGGCTATCTTCTTTATCTTCTCAATGTTATTAGGAGTTTCTCTTCAAATTACCAATGGGTATGCTAATCCATTTATTACAACATTTAAAGATGTTCCTGATTTTGCTAATTCATGGGGAGCTAATAATGCAAATGCCTTGATATCACTATCTCAAGTATCAGAGACATTGTGTATCTTATTGATTCCATTCTTTTTAAAACGCTTCGGTATTAAAGTAGTAATGTTGATGTCTATGTTTGCATGGGTACTTCGTTTCGGATTCTTTGGATTAGGAGACCCTGGTAGTGGAGTATGGATGTTCATCTTGTCTATGATTGTTTATGGTATCGCATTTGATTTCTTTAATGTATCAGGATCATTGTATGTAGATAATGAAACTCCAGAAGATATTCGTTCTTCTGCGCAAGGAGTGTTTATGATGATGACTAATGGATTCGGAGCTACTATAGGTATGCTAATTGCTCAGTACATCGTAAATCACTTTGTATTTAGTCAAGAGGATATTCTATTACAATTAGAAGGATGGAGACACTCATGGTTGATATTTGCAGGATATGCTTTAGTAGTAACAGCGTTGTTCGCCGTTCTATTTAAGTATAAACATAAACCTGAGGCTGTACAGAATATAAAACATTAATACGTTAGAGTACTCTATTTAGATAGAGTACTTCTTAATATAAAAAAAGCGTGGTAAACATTGTTTACCACGCTTTTTTTATATTT
This sequence comes from Flavobacterium sp., assembly GCA_051649065.1. Lineage (GTDB taxonomy): Bacteria > Bacteroidota > Bacteroidia > Flavobacteriales > Flavobacteriaceae > Flavobacterium. The sequence goes on from JBOFGJ010000020.1 coordinate 9,401, forward strand.
ATATAAGTTGTTTAGTCCTTATTATTGTTCTTTTTCTTAGCTGCTCTTTTAGCTTCTACAGCTCTATTACGAGGCTTGGTTTTACGTGGAGTACGTTTACCAGGACCACCTAAGTTAACTTTTTGATTCTTCTCTTTCTTTTCGTGGAAAGCAGCACCTTTTTCTAAAGGCTTTTTAATCTTGTTAAGTTGTTTTGATTTAAGTTTTGACTTCTCAAACTCCATTAGAGATTCAGAGATCACTACTTCTTCAGGAATCGTCATTTCTCTTAATTCCTTCTCCATTAGTACTTCAGCAGCAATCTTAACTTCTTCTTCTTTTGGATCGATAATAGAGATAGCAACCCCTGTTTTATCTGCACGTCCAGTACGTCCTATACGGTGAATGTACTGTTCTGGAGATTCAGTAAACTGTAAGTTGATTACATGGCTAATATCAGAGATATCAAGACCACGTGCCATAATATCTGTAGATAAAAGACCTCTTAACTCGTTCGCTTGGAACTCAGCCATCGATCTAAGACGGAAGTTCTGAGACTTGTTAGAGTGAATTACTGTAAACTCTTCTGGGAATGCCTCGTCTAGTTTGGCCATTACTACATCAGCAAGACGCTTACTGTTGATAAAGATAAGAACTCTATTGAACTCTTCTTTATTCGTTAGTAAGTGCATCAGTAAGTTTAACTTTGTATTGAAGTTAGGAACATTATATACTTGTTGATCGATCTGTTCTAATGGTGTTCCTGAAGGAGCAAGAGATACTTCTTCTGGAAATTCGAAGTATTCGTCTAGGATCTCATCTACTTCTTCAGTCATAGTTGCTGAGAATAGGATGTTCTGACGTTTTCCTCTCATCATAGTAAGAATAGAAGTAAGTTGTGTTCTAAAACCTAAGTTAAGAATCTCATCAAACTCATCTATTACTAACTTTTGCAAATTATCAAAACGAACTACACCGTCTAGTGCTAAGTCCATCATACGACCTGGTGTCCCTACTAGGATGTCTACACCTTCATATACAGCCTTACGTTGCGTATTGATATTCGTTCCTCCATAGATACCTAATGTTCTGATAGACATATAAGCAGTAAGTTTCTTTACTTCGTCTACGACTTGTACCACTAGCTCACGAGTCGGAACTAGGATAACAACTCTAGGATTGTCTACGTGGCTAAATTTCCACTGTTTTAGGATTGGAAGTAAATAAGCGAATGTTTTACCTGTACCAGTTTGGGCAATACCCATCATATCTCTACCTGATAAAATAACAGGAAAAGACTTTGCTTGTATAGGTGTTGGTGAAACAATATTAAGCTCGTTTAGAGCTTTGTCAAGGGCTTTCGGTAGATTGAATTGCTCGAAAGTGTTCATACGTATTGATATTTGGTGCAAAGATACGTTTATTTTTTTTGCAATATCAAATACTTAGTAATCTGTTAACTGAAAGAATTTAAATGAAATAGTGATCTTAGTAGCGAAAACGCTATGTCTAGGGATTATTTATTAAATAAATTTAATGAATAGTAAAATATCTTACTTTTCTTATACTGATAAGAGATATTATATGATCTTTTTGATTACTCTAAGTTTATGTGTATGTCTTCCAGAATCTATATTATAGATGCCTAAGTGGTCTAGTCTGTCTATTCTAACTTTGCCATGTGCGTGGATAATATAGTTGTTCTCCATAATAATACCTACGTGGATGATATTACCATCAGCATTGTCAAAGAAGGCTAAATCACCTATCTCACTCTCTTCAATGAAACTTAAGGCTTCACCTATAGCTGCCTGTTGAGATGCATCACGAGGGATACGGTATCCATTAATGCGATAAACCATCTGCGTAAAACCAGAACAATCAATCCCGAAAGGAGTCTTTCCACCCCATAAGTAAGGAGTGTTTAAGTACATAAAAGCGGTCTTTAAAAAAGTCTGTTTTGTAAATTGTCCTGTAATTGTTAAGCCTTCATAAGTAAAGTTATCTGTATTGATACTGTTCTTTTTTAATCCCGTAAGACAGCTTCCTAAAGGGATAGCCATTAAGTGATTATTATTAGAAGTAATGAAGTCAACTAGGTCTGCTGAGTGGATGACAGAAGTGTTCTGAAGATATCTATATTCATCTTCAGTCAATTCTTGGTATTGTTTATTGTCTATCCAACCTTGGTATTTGTCAAAAGCAAGTTCTATTCTAGACCATTTCTCGGTTCTTTCTAAAATAGTAAAGTGTTCACCAAAAAGAACTTGAGAGACCATTTCGCTTCTATCGCTAGGTTCTATTCTAAGTGGTACAATGGCAAGGTTGCAATATGCAAACATAATATAGGTTTGAATTAAAGTACAAAAGTAAAAGATGAGTTTGAACTAATCAAACTCATCTTGAATATATTGTGAAAAAAAATTAAGCTCTTTCGATAACTAATGCAGATGCACCACCACCACCATTACAGATAGCAGCTGCTCCGATCTTAGCATTGTTTTGTTCTAATACGTTTAATAAAGTTACAATAATACGAGCTCCTGAACATCCTAGAGGATGTCCTAAAGATACGGCACCACCGTTAACATTAATCTTATCAGCGTCAAGGTTAAGTAATTTTGCATTAGCAATCCCTACAACAGAGAACGCTTCATTAAATTCGAAGAAGTCAACATCTTCAATAGCGATATTTGCTTTTTTAAGTGCTTTAGGTAGCGCTTTAGCAGGAGCAGTAGTAAACCACTCTGGTTCTTGAGCAGCATCAGCATATCCTTTGATATACGCTAATGGTTTTAATCCTAAACTCAATGCTTTCTCTTCACTCATTAATACTACAGCAGCAGCACCATCATTGATAGTAGATGCGTTAGCAGCAGTTACCGTTCCTTCTTTCGTAAAAGCAGGACGTAGAGAAGTGATTTTATCTAATTTTACATTAGTGTATTCTTCATCTTTAGCCACCACGATAGCATCTCCTCTTCGTTGAGGTACAGTTACAGGAACTATTTCATTATCAAATTTACCAGCATCCCAAGCTTTAGCTGAGCGTTCGTAAGATTTGATAGCGAAGTTATCTTGTTCTTCTCTTGATATATTATGAGTACTAGCACATAAATCAGCAGATACTCCCATAGCGTTATTGTCATAAGCATCTACTAGACCGTCATTCTGTAAACCATCTATGATAGTAGCAGGACCAAATTTATTACCATTACGCATATGTATATAGTGAGGGATCATACTCATATTCTCCATACCACCTGCCACAACTATTTCTGCATCCCCAGCCATAATAGCTTGCGCTCCTTGCATAATAGCTTTCATACCAGATGCACAAACTTTATTTATTGTAGTACAAGCAACCTCTTTAGACAAACCAGCTTTTAGAGCTGCTTGGCGAGCTGGTGCTTGACCTTCTCCTGCTTGAACTACATTTCCCATCAATACTTCATCCACTAGATTAGCATCAAGTTTGATCTTATCTAATGCTCCTTTAATTGCAGTTGCTCCTAAATCTGTAGCTGGTACAGTTGATAAACTTCCTAAGAAACTTCCGATAGGTGTTCTAGCAGCAGAAACAATAACTACTTTTTTACTCATAATTTATAGAATTAATTAAGTTTGATTTTACAAGTTTCGTTTAGACCTTATGTTAGGTCAATAAAGATGTGGGAAAATACATAAAATATCTTGATTTTGGAGAATTAAATAAGAAATAAAAAAATATTGTTTTTTTTATTTGAGTTTACTGCATTGACTACGAGTGTATTCGTTTTTAAGGTGTGTTTTTTTGTGTTTTTTTTCTCGCAAAAGCTTGCATAGAACCAAAAGTAGTGCTAAGTTTGCATCCGCATTAGAGAAGTAATTGTCTAAGCAACGGAGAGGTGCCGGAGT
>JBOFGJ010000021.1:0-1063 GCA_051649065.1 Flavobacterium sp.
GAATAGAATCAAAGAGCTAAAACAAGATTTTGGAGCAGAATCATTTAATCTAAAAGACTTCTATGCTACCGAAGCTGCCTTGATCTTTGTAATGATTGCTTACAATCTAATGGCTCTTTTTAGAATGTTTGTTTTACAAGAGAAAACACAAAAATCACTTTCTACATTAAGATATAGAACCTTTGCTATTGGAGCTTATTTTGAAAAAACAAATGACACAATCAAGCTTAAAATAGCATTGGTCAAGAAGCGACGAAAATGGTTCGTAGGTTTATGGGATTACCCTTTAGACCTACCTTTAAATATACCTAATGCGTAATCCGGGTTTATTATACATCTTTCCCATTCTTAGGTCTTATATACAATCCAAAAAAGTATAGAGAGCATAATAATACAGACACAATAAAAGCAAAACAAAAACGGCTATCTCATCTACTGAAATAGCCGTTTTTTATTATTATATCTACTTTACCTGTTTCCAGTTCTCCAAATATATTATCTAGAATAGTTAGGTGCAGATTTAGTAATCGTAATATTGTGAGGGTGACTCTCTCCGATACCTGAAGCAGTTAACTGAACGAATCTAGCTACTTCTTGTAACGTAGGGATATCTTTAGCACCACAGTAACCCATACCTGCTCTAAGACCTCCTACGAACTGTAACATACTTTCGTTAAGTTCTCCTTTATAAGGTACTCTACCTTCAATACCTTCTGGTACAAGTTTTTTCACATCATCTTCTACATCTTGGAAGTAACGATCTTTAGAACCTTGTTTCATAGCTGCTACAGATCCCATTCCGCGGTAAGCTTTGAATTTTCTACCTTCGAAGATAATAGTTTCACCTGGAGACTCTTTAGTACCTGCTAGCATAGAACCTAACATAACACAGTCTGCTCCTGCTCCTACAGCCTTAGGAATATCTCCTGTATAACGAAGACCACCGTCACCGATAACTGGTACACCTGTTCCTTTTAAAGCTGCAGCTACTTCCATAATAGCTGAGAATTGAGGGAACCCAACACCTGCTACTACACGTGTAGTACAGATAGATCCAGGTCCG
>JBOFGJ010000022.1:0-2397 GCA_051649065.1 Flavobacterium sp.
TGGTTTTAAAAGATTACTTTATTTTGTCACTTCGTAATATGAATTGATTGTTGTAGTCTATATCACGTTTTGTTGGCACACCACGACTGATTGGTATAAGGTTTATTTAGTAGTCACAGTCTATGTTACTTATTAATTCTTTTTGCTACGCGGTTTCTTTCTTTACTTTTTTTCCTTGATGAAAAAAAGGAACAAAAAAAATCAAGGCTTTAACTCCTAAGCGGTCAATTACGGCACAAATTTCTGATACAAAATTAACTCCCCTCGGTCAAACAGAATTTTGTATCTAGTAATTTGCATCTATTGACACTCGCTTATCCGTTAAGGCCGTGAGGGCTTCGCAAGGAGAGTTGGTTTTAAAAGATTACTTTATTTTGTCACTTCGTAATATGAATTGATTGTTGTAGTCTATATCACGTTTTGTTGGCACACCACGACTGATTGGTATAAGGTCTATTTAGTAGTCACAGTCTATGTTGCGTATTAATTCTTTTCGCTACGCGGTTTCATTCTTTACTTTTTTTCCTTGATGAAAAAAAGGAACAAAAAAAATCAAGGCTTCGCAAGGGGAGTTGGTTTTAAAAGATTACTTTATTTTGTCACTTCGTAATATGAATTGATTGTTGTAGTCTATGTCCCCTTATGCCGAAGGCAAATAATTCTTAATTTTTAATTCGTAATTCTTAATTAAGCGAAGCGCCCTAAATACTATAATAAATAGAGTTAATTTGTTATTTTTCTTTTAATCTTGTTAAAGAATGGGAATTATCGAAGAAATACCAATATATTTATCCTTGTAAAACAATTTGAAATGAAGAGATTAAGTATTTCTATAGCTATGTTTTTGTTAGCTACTATTGCGTCTTTTGGACAGGAACATGGGTATAAGCCCTTGATAGATACCTTTGTGAAAGATTATAATACTAATGATTACGATGATATTTATAATCATTTCTCACCGTCTTTAAAAGAAGAGTTGCCTAGTGCTAAAGCGAAACTTTTCTTCGTAGAGATGAAAGAAAAGCTTGGTAATATTACGAATATGGAGTTTTATGGGCTAGATGCTAATAAATTGGCACTGTTCAAAACGGAATTTGAGAATAATGAAGTTGCTCTATTAAACTTGGCAATGAATGATACAGGTGAGGTAATCGGATTTAGAGTTCTAGATATGCCTAAACCTAAGGATGATTCGTTTAAGAAGTTGAGTATCGAGGAGATTGTCGCTAATGAGACTAGTAATCTACCTGATAAGGGGCAGTATGCTGTTGCGTTAATAGACAATGATAAGGTAGAGTATCTTGGATTTAAGAAGATAGGGGAGAGTATTAAGCAAGAGGACAATGCGAGTAAGCAGTTCTCAATCGCTAACTTTATGACGATATTTACTTCTACGCTATTAGCTGAGGCAGCTGTGGAGAAAGGAGTGGATCTTACATCTAATGTCAATAAGTACTACAACTTTAATTTTAATAAGAATATAAAGTTGCCATTTATAGTATTGGCTAATCACTCTAGTTTTATACCGATGTTACCGGATGTGGGGACGGCAGGTGTGAAATCAGAGGATGACTTCTTGACAAAATATACTTCCGAGCAATTAGAGGATTATCTAGCGAACTATGTTGAGATTGATACAGCAAGTGCGGAGAGAAGACAGAGTTTTTCTTTCTTGGGATATGCTATATTAGGAAATACACTGAGTAAGATTTACAATAAGCCTTTTGACAAGCTTGTACAAGAGCATATTTATAATAAATATAATATGACTAATTCTACGGTATACATGCCAAGGAAGAAGAAAGAGGTGGTAAAGGGAATTGGCTTAAATCTAAAAGAGGGATATCCTGTGAAAGTGGGAGCTTTATTACCATCAAGTGGAGGTATCTCTACAGCAGAGGATTTGGCGAAGTTTATCCAAGCTCAGTTTAACAAGGAGGATAAGGTACTACAGCTTACCCAAAAGCCTACACTTATTGTTTCTCCTAACTATTGGGTGAGTTTAGGGTGGAAGATTGGGTATCCATTTGAGAATGGGAATCCTTTATACTTTACGAGAGGTATTGACTCAGGATATTCTAATTATGTAGCGTTTAATCCCATTACGAAGAAAGGGGTAGTTCTGTTATCAAATAGTTCTTCGGAGAGTGCTTTAAACGCACTAGATGCGCTTAGTTATAAATTAGTGGTTAAGATATTCGAATAGTATTATAGGTATCTTTCTGATAAACAGTACCCTGTGTGGTAATTGTTAGGATAGAGGTACAACGAGGGTAAAAAAAGTGTGATTATTTTAAAGTAATAGTTTGGAGTTGTAAATAATTATGCTACATTTGCACTCGCAATACGGAAGTAGTGCAGACCAAAGGAGAAATGGCAGAGTGGTCGATTGCGGCA
>JBOFGJ010000023.1:0-3675 GCA_051649065.1 Flavobacterium sp.
ATTGCCTTACTATTGAGTAGCTCCGTTGTTATTGGACAAAAGAAGTACTCAGAACTTACTAAAGAGGATTATTTAAATGATTTTGATATTCTTATAAATATTATAAAAAACCAACACCCTAATCCATTCCGTAGTATTACTGCGAAAGAATTTGATAAGAAAGTGGCTGAGATTAGAAGTAACCTAGAGAAGAATCCTTCTTATGGAAACTTTTTGTTATCTAATCCTATTCCCCTAATTCACGATGCTCATTCTTCTCTAAGTACGGATAGTACGATATTTGAGGATTTTACGAAAGAGGCGACTTTCTTTCCAGTAAATACGATTGTGTATGAGGGTAAGGTGTTTGTGAATCAACATAATCCTGTTCTACCTGCTGGTAGTATTATCACAGCTGTTAATGATGTTAAGTCTAAAGCTTATTTAGATAGAATAAATGTGACTACAGATGGTCAAATAGTAGCTGATGATGCGAAGGACTTCTCGTTCTACGTATCACTGATGAATCCTGGTGTAGAAGAGTTTAAGATTGCTTATCAAGATACTCTGAATGCTCCAGAGCAGAAAGAAGTAGTGATGAAGTCGGTTAACTATTCTCGTAATTACTATAATGTACAGAAGGCAATATTGCCTGTTGATGTGATTAGTTATTCTTATGGGATTTATGGACGTAAGATCACTGATGATACTTATTTTTTGACTATTAAGACGTTTGCTTTCTCTGAGGAGTTCGCCTATCAGAAGTTGAGTACTTTCTTTGAGAAGCTAAATGCTGATGGAGTAAAGAATTTAATCATTGATGTTAGAGGTAATGGAGGAGGTTTTCTTAGTAATATTCCTTTGTTTTACTCTTTTATTTCAAAAGATAAAGTGTTTAAGAATAGCTATCGCTATGCTACTAAGGTAGTGGAGATCAATGTGCGTGAGAATTTAATCGATGCGAGTGGAAGACAGTATTCTGATATGGACATTAAGAATATGAACAACTTTATGTTCCAACGTTATGACAAGAGTACAGTAGAAGGGGATGAATATTACTATGGTAATAACCGTCTTGATGAGTCTTATGTAGAGAATTATCCTCGTGACCGTTACTTCTTTGAAGGGAATACAATGTTATTAATAGATAATAATACAGTGTCAGCAGCAGCATACTTTGCTTCTTTATTTAAGGAGAATAACAGAGGTGCTATCATCGGACAAGAGACTCGTACGTGTAGTAACTTCACTACAGCTTCTTGGTTTATCAACTATAAATTACCTAACACACAGACTATTGTAGATTTACCTCGCTCAGAAGTGTTCTTTAATAATCTAATTAGTACTAAAGAAGGGTGCCGTGGAGTACTTCCTGATTATAGTGTAGATGAAAAAGCATTCTATAAAAGCTTAATCAATGAGCAGGATCCTGAGTTGACCTTTGCTTTAGATTTACTAAAAAGACAAGCACAGAACGTAGAGTTAAAGAGTATAGACGTTAATTAATTATTGCTTGTACTCATACCTCAAATCGGCAATTACCATTTACTGCGAATTAATTCTACTTTACATAGCTTCAATTAGCTCTAAAACCACACTACAGTGTGCTTTAATCGCTAATCTTGCTCTGTTTTGTACAATTTATTCTCGTTTAAACGTTATCTGCAGATTTAAGGTTATACTATCTGTTTTGAGAATATACATATGTTAGAAAGAATTACCACATTACCCATTAGTGAATTAATTGTATTTAGTTTATTGCTAAATCTCTTTCTCTATGGGCTTTCTATAGGCTTATATCTCCTGCTGCAGAAGTATACTTGCAGTACTTATATACAAGAAGAACAACAGGCTATCACAGGTAGAGATATTCGGTTGTCTCTTTTTACTATTGTGTGTAATGCCATTGTATTCTTGTTAGGTGTATGGCTTTATAAGCATGGAATTATTAATGTCAGTGAGCAGAGTACAGTATGGATTATTATCCTGCAGACTATTGGATTAATTGTCGGTATGGACTTCCTGATGTATGTATTTCACCGTTTAGCACATATTCCTATCTTTTACTCTTTAGCACACGTTAGACATCACGAGCACAGCAGTGTGAATGCGATTAGTCTATTCGTTCTACACCCGATCGAAGCTATTGGTTTCGGTCTTTTGATAGTGGTATTGTTATATCTATTTACTTTTGATGTGATTGCTGTTGTACTATATTTAACCATTAACTTATTATGGGGTACGATAGGGCATATCGATAAAGATATTTTTAAGGGGACTTTAATTGAGCGCATCAGCCGCGATGTCCTATGCCTAACTGTATTTCACAATATTCACCACCAAGATCCCGATAGCAACTACGGTTTTTACACTTTATTTTGGGACAAATGTTTTAAAACGTACCGAAAAGTGTAATATGTGCTCTTTAAGTGGTTGATTTACAGTGGTAAACTCTGTTTGAAGATTGCTTTTTCATGTGTTTCTCTCTCTTTTATTTATTTTTTTGTTATTATAAGTTGTTGATTTGTAGTAATTAATGGTGATTGGAGTGATGGAGTATTTCGATAAATACATTCTTTTTTGTTAATATTGGAAACGGAAATTAGTCAAATAATCAATTGGAATTCGTAAATTTGATATTCGCACCTTATTATTGATAGTATTAAGATGTGATTATAATTAAAATGCTATTATGAAAAAGAGTATTGTTGTATTAATGTTAGGATTAGGTGGAGTTATCTACGCCCAGGAGGCTACTGCATTAAGTAATGTTTCTAAAACGGATACATTGAAGTTAAGAGATATTACCTATGTTTTAGAGAGTTCTGTTCTTAATGATTCTCTAGATATTGTAGAGAAGAGAAGTGCGTTTCCTGCTATACATACACCATTAAATAGTCGTTTAAAATTTATCGCTAATACTGATGAGGGATTTAAGCCATTTATCAGTTTAGATAGTAAACAGGATAGTATAGTACTTGTATCTAAGTATATCAAAGGAGAGCTAGAGAGTGGAGTAGTGGTAGAAGATAATGGAGCAGAGGACCTAGCAGTGGTACATTACACTGATTTTAAACCTGTGACTAGATATATAACTAATAGTGATTATCACTTCTATATGTATGCGAGTAGTGAAATAGAGAAAAACGATGCACTTAGAGATCAGTTTGACAATTTAGAGGAGGGAGAATTATTTCCCTATAAACAAAGCTATGTAGATGATAAATGGACATCGTGGAATGATAATCTGACAGAGAGCCAAGTGAATATAGATCTACTATCTACTCCTGCTACATTATATAGTTCTTTAGATGAGAGTAAGGAGAAAATGATGTGGAAGATAATAGGTAAGGATAATGTGTTGTCTTATGTATTCATCGAAAAAGAGAAAGGGATAACTACAGTGTATGAACAATCTTTTAAGAAGGAAGGGAATAGATTAGAGGCTTTAACGCTTAATACAGCTTCAATGATTAATGTAGGCTTTGATAAAAAGCGTATAACAGCTAAGACAGAAAAGGGGAAGAGCATCTCGGATATCTATTTCGAAAACTTCGGTAAGAGAGAGTGGAAGAAACCTAATCAGTATATCTTTGATTACAAAAGAAAATCAGATAAGAAAGATACACGTGCTAGAGTGGTCTTAGATAAGAGTATCGCTCCTGATACAATCTTCTTTGATTTTATCGTGGCCTT
>JBOFGJ010000024.1:0-1927 GCA_051649065.1 Flavobacterium sp.
AATATGCAATTACAACTTCCTATCAGTGATAATCCTCGTATGGTTAAGATTACAGATTACTTAGATATACACTTTGGGAAGCAACTTACATTAGCAGATATTAGTGATAAGTTTAATCTTAGTGAGCGCTCTGTATCACGCCTCTTTCAGGCAGAACTTCAAGTTCCTTTCTTACAATACCTCAAAGCACTACGCATTGTAAAAGCAATAGAGTTATTGATGAAAACAGAACAGTCTATAAGCGAAATAGCGAATACAGTAGGTTATGTAACACTTGGTTCATTTAGCAATGCCTTTCGCGAATTCACAGGGATACGCCCTTTGGAAATGAGGAATAAAAGAGAGGGGTAAGTTGAGAAATAGAGGATAAAAGTATTTACAGCTAATGATGAATATTTTAAGACCACACCTCATTAACTGTAAACCATATGTACTTATCCTAAGTTATGTCTTTCATAAGAGTGTGTATAAATCTCAATCATATTTCCGAAAGGGTCTTTTACATAAACCATCTTATAGGGTTTATTCCCTGGATCTAACTCTATAATATCACACATTTTTTCTCCTCCATGTTCTTCAATTCTTGCTACTAGCTCCTCAATATTAGGATCTTGTACACAAAAGTGGAACATTCCTGTACGAAATGGAGTATTAACTGATTCTTTATCAGTGTTATTTGCAAATTCAAACAACTCACAACCTATTCCATCAGCTGAACTCAAATGAGCAAAACTAAATTGTTTCCATCCTGTACCATACAGTATCTTACCAATCTCTGCAAGTCTTCCTCCTCCTACTTCATTAACAATAATAGGACCTGATAAGTGATACCATCCCATTACTTCTGTATAGAATGCTATTGCTTTAGCTAAATCTGGTACTGTTAGTCCCACGTGTGAGAAATTAACTGGGTAGTTTCTTTGTTCTATATTTTTCATTATCCCATAGTATTAACGATTAAACCTATATGTGTAAAATAGTTTAAAGCACCGAATAACAACCATACCCATCCTACTAATGTCAACAAAAAGTAAGCAAACTTAACTGTGTTATTATTGTGATTTCCTTGCGTAAGCTTTTCTAAAGTAGAAGGCATAATTACAGCCGCTATTCCAATACCTGCATATACTAAAGAAATACACACTGCCTCAAACATTGGATAATCGGCAAACATACCTGAGATAGGTTCTTCCTTTGGCGCTGCAAATAGTTGGTAAATAACTCCTGCAAAAGCAATACCAATCATTCCTAATCCTATTCCAATCATAAGATATTTGAAATGTCTAAAGTTAGCTGCTATAGCCTGCATTCTATTCTCATTCTCTACTACATCTTTCTCATGTTTCCAGAAATAATAAGCAATAGGTAATAACATCGCTCCTAATACCAGAGAAGGTTCTCCAAAGATAATATTATCAAAAGGGAAGTACTTTGCCAATGGCCAAGTAACTGTCATATGAAGTCCTGTTGTAATTAAGATTAAAGCTAATGTGAATAGATTCATTGCCCAACCTTTAGGATTTACTTTTTGATTATTAATCAAACTTCTTCCTATTGTTGCTAGAGACAACAGTGCTGCACCAGAAGCTACAGCCATAACAGTATTGTAAGTTGGCAATTGTTGCCAATCAATAATTAATTTATCCATAAGATTGTTTTTTGGTTTTATTAAATTTAATAAAAACCTATCAACTTTCGCATCAGCACCCAGACTTTAACTACCTTTCTATTTGATATTCATTATTTTAAAATCCTATTTAATCAAATATTTGAAGCATTCATAAAAAAGAAAAAACACTAAAAGACAATACTTTACGTTTATTATATATAAACTATTATATGAAAACACTATTCTCCTACTTCTGTTTACTCTTTATAACTACCGTCAATGCTCAAGACATAAGAGGTACTTGGATTATTAGCTCTG
>JBOFGJ010000025.1:0-4625 GCA_051649065.1 Flavobacterium sp.
CATATAGGAAAAAATATTAGTCGAATCCGTGAAATAAAAGGAATGAAGCAAATAACGTTAGCTGAGCTTTTAGGCGTTAGTCAGCAACAAGTATCTATTATTGAAAACAGTGAGTCTGTTGAAGATTCTAAATTAGAAAACATTGCTAAAATATTGGAGGTGCCTATTGACGCTATCAAGGAATACTCTGATGATAAAGTAATGAATATTATCAATAGTACTATTACCGATAGCTCAATCTATAACAACTTCTGTACTTTTAATCCACTGGATAAATTAATCGAAGCACATGAAGAAAATAAAAAGCTTTATGAACGCCTATTAGAAGCGGAGAAAGAGAAAATAGCATACTTAGAGAAGATGCTATCAAAAAAATAAAACGAAAGCAAGTCTTAGTTATTTAAAACTAAGACTTGTTTGTTTTTACCTCTGTTTCGGTTCTCCATTTCTTGTATACCTCATAGTTCTTAGGATTTTCTTTAAAAAACTGATTTAGATGATTTAATTCAAGATTTACTTTTGAATTAACCTCTATTAAGTGATTGTAATCAGAGCTATTAATTGTTTTATCTATTGCAATGTACATTGATACCCCACTTGTGAAGAGGAGAAAAATATTAAGTGCAATTAGGTAAAACATCTTCTTGTAGCTAATTGCCGTATAGATTTTTAATAGCTCCTCTTTATTATCTACAAGTTTAGATTGAAATACAGTAAAGTCATTTTGCAATCTTTCTCTATTTTTAGTTTCAAGATTACGAAGTTCTGACAGGTTTACTTTTACCTCAATGCTGTTTATTTTGTCTGAAAGCTCTGTTTGCTGAGCGATATTCTGCTTCATTGTTTCTTGCAAGTAAACTACTTGTTGAAAAAGTAGCTCAGTGAGTTCTGTAAGTGTTGGTTGATGCCTTGCCATAATTATCGTCTTATCGTTCGTTTTTTCTTTTTAGTGATATCAGGAGCATAGTCCTCATAGTAATTGCCGTAGGAGTTTAGAAAACTAAACAGACTTGCTGTGTTTGTATTCCAATTCTCAAATGAAATTTGTTTGTCTTGATCTTTAAGTAGAACAGTATGAAATAAGTCATCACTACGTTTGGGAGTGTTATTTTCAAACAGTTCATTTAGTTTTAGATTGCGATCAACCTCACTTGCTTTTAGATTTGTGTTAGTGGGTAAATGAATAAGTCGATACCCTTGAATATTGCCTTGTTTGTTTATGCTCGGTTTTACTTCTATTTGATGCATTCGCATCATATCAATATACTGTTGTAAACTTTTAGGTTGCTCTTTTAAAACATGATAATGTGCTTTTTTAATCTCTTGTGCTACTTGCTTCTGATTAGCTTTTACTTGTTCTTTTTTGTTTTCGTTTTCTTGTCTTATAGATGTCCAACCATATTTTAAAGCTATTTCATGAGCAATGCGTTGGGCTTGAAATCCGATGTAATTATCCTTAAGTGCTTTCCCATTTTCATCAATACGGTTAGCAAGTATATGAATGTGCTTGTGTTCTTTTTCAGTATGAACAAAAGCGATGTATTGCGCATTTTTGGGATCTAACTTTAAACCAACTAAAAAATCATGGACAAGATTGTTTAAATCTTTATCTGTCATCTTCTTACTATCTTCAATAGTAGGTGAGATAACAACGGAGATTGTATTGTTTTTACAGCGTGAGTTTTGATTTTGTAGAATCTGCATAGTTTGAAACATATCTTTCGGAGTTTCCCCCGAAAGATTGTTTCTAACAAGTTCATAGCCTTTGTTTGGATTAATCACATAATTAAAAAGTGCTGTTCCTCCAATACATGTTTTTGCTTTAGCTATCATATTACTTTAGTTTTTGAAGGTGATCTCTAATTAAGTTTGAGGTTTCAATAGTAGCTTCTTTTATACCTGTGGTATCACCCAGTTTAAATAGGTTGCCAATTCTCCTAAAGTTATCAGCAAACTTATTTAGTAGTTTGTAAACCTCAATTTCATCTTGTGTTAGTTTGTAGCTAAGTGCGTACCCAAGTGCAGTATTACGCAGGTACTCAGAAACGCTGCAACCAATTTTATCTGCTTTGGTTTTTATAAGCAGAGATTCTGTTAGGGTAACTCTAAATTCTATCTTATGTTCTCTTTTCATCGTCTTGCCAATTTTGCGACCTTCGGGAGAAAAACGAGTGGTCTTTGTTCCGATTCAAATTTTCAATTTGTAAGGACAAAGACACATCTCGATAATTCTTACGTCAGTTCAATGCGGTTAATACTAAGTAAATAATCATTGAGATCTTTGTAATATTTATATCTCATCCTCGCATCTTTTGTAGTTAATGGAAATGCAGTGAGTAATTTTTCCGTTGCTTTATCGCCAGCTTTGTCATTATCCAAGCAAGCGATAATACTCTTGTACTTTGACTCAAACATTACTTTGTTATCTAAGGTTTTGTACAAATAATTGTTTGGAGGTTTAATTAGTGTATTGTCCAAAGTAGAAACCGAGTTTAAGATGATATAATCAAACTTGTACTCTAAGTTTGGTTTAAGAGTGAGAAATGATAAGAAATCTATAAAGGCTTCAAATACAAATACTGTAGTTGAACCATTGTCTATATAAGAAATCGACTTAGAACCTAAGCATATTTGGATATACTTGTTTCTGAGTTCT
Source organism: Flavobacterium sp. (assembly GCA_051649065.1). GTDB lineage: Bacteria > Bacteroidota > Bacteroidia > Flavobacteriales > Flavobacteriaceae > Flavobacterium. The sequence continues at coordinate 2,657 of JBOFGJ010000025.1, forward strand.
ACCCCACCAAGTTCATTTTGAAAACCTATTGCGTAATAGGCTTTCTCGCCAATAGTATAATGTACTTCTTTGCAGTATTTCTGCACTATTTTAAGACATAGACCTCGCTGTTTGATATAATGTATTAGGTATTTATTTCTAAGCGGTATAATAGCCGTAATTTGATAGTCTTTTCTTTTTTCACAAGTATCCATCTTAGAAGGTAACTGGTGAAAAGAAAAAGAGTTGCTTGCTAAAATCTTAAGGGCTTCTTTTACATCGACTTTGTAATAAAGCATTACAAAGTCTAGGACATTGCCCTTATATGTACTATCTCCAAAATCATAGAAAACATTTTTAGTTACACTTACGTGGAATGATGCAGTGTTCTCTGTTCTAAAAGGAGAGTAGTACCAGGCTTCCTTGTTATTGATTTTAGATTGTCTTATCCCTATGTTATCTAAAATAGAGATAAGAGATATATTTTTTGCTTCTTGATAGGTCATAATTATTGTTTTTAGGTGTAAGTGGTTGATATTTAGTTTTTAATAAAATATCTCTATGTCATTTTGTTGTCATCTGTGCATCTGAGTTTGATCGTGTCTTTAAAAGAATACCGTTTTAGATGATTGCAGATGAATCATAGATGACAAGTGTTTGATACTATGAAGTATTATTAAATGAATGATATTCTATCTATTACAGTAATTTCTCATCTGTCATCTGATTTAAAAGAGTGTCTTTTAAAATTCTGTAGTATTTCCCCTTGTGAATAATCCGCTTTAATGTATTGTCCTCAATTTTGATCCGCTCATAATTGTTGGAATTCGTTGATCGTACTGAGGCAATGTTTTCAAGTATGGTTTGTATCTCTCGCATTGGAATATTATGCCCTCTGTTATAATAGTTTAAAAGAGCATTAATATCAGATGGGGTAGTGTCTAGTTCATGAATATCAAATTCATTAAAAATGATATCCAGTATGTCAAGAACCAGGTTCTTGTTCTGAAGGTCTAAGTCGTGTTTTAGTTTGTGTAGAGCTTCTGTATGTATTAATTCAGGAGTAAACCACATTCGTGTTTTCTTTTCAGTAGAGAATGGCACTCTATAGAGGTAGTTTAAAAAAATGGGAACCTCCTTAATAAGCTTAGCATAAAATTCAGTGCTTCTTTTTTTTATCACTGGAACTTTAATCACCCAAAACCTTGTTTCTTCTTTATCTATCTTTAGAAAGTTATGCTCGTGATTACTGGTCATAATTATTTTTAGAAAAGATTTCTGTTCAACCTTCTCTTGTCCTTTATATTCAATGGATTGATACATTGCAGTTGAAATGTATTTAATCGCTTCAACGATATCTTTGTTGTCAGATTTTACTTCTTCTATTAACAAGAGAAGTTTACTATCCATTTCACTATTGAACTTTTCGGTAAATGCATTGGCCTTGATAAAGACAGCATTTTTATCAAAGATTTCTTTTGTCCAGTTTAGAAAGGTAGTTTTCCCTGTTTCACGATTTCTTGATACAAGTACTATGATTGGTAATATTTGCTCGGGATAGAACAATAAGATTTTAAAGTAATCTATACCAAGTAAGTATTGATTTCCAAAAATGTGTTGTAGAAAATAAAAGGTAACAGGCATCTGTTCTCTTAGAGAATCTAAAGAGAATACAGTTGTTGTGTCAATATCATATAGAAGAGGAGAGTAGGAATTAAAGTAATCTCCTATAAAATGTGAGTAGTTAATGTGATTGGGGTCACATTTATATCCAAAGAATTTAGGTAATTCTTTGATCATGTCTTTTCCAAAGTCAGTGATGATTTCCGACTTTTTCCATAGTTTACGCTCAACAATGATTTCTTTGCCGTTTACGTTCTTCTTTCTTATCGCATAGTAATCTGTTCCTATTCGAATGTATTCTGTTGCAGTTGTAGTCATATCAAACAATTTTCAGAAAGAAGTAGTTACATTTACTACTCTTTTCTTT
>JBOFGJ010000026.1:0-14651 GCA_051649065.1 Flavobacterium sp.
TGAATAGAATAGGACTTAGGAGATATGAAGGATGTGCAATGATAATCAGAAAACTTTCGGAGCAGTGTAAGGTTATTTTTAAAAAAGTAATGTATTTTTACATACTAAAAGTATAAAATAGTAGTTTTTAAGTAAAGCTCATTGTGTTGAATAATAGTATAAAATATATAATCTTTTTAGGGATACTACTGTTAGTAGGCGCTTGTTCTGTAAAGCAGGATAAGTTGATAAATAGGGGATATCACGCTATGACGACGAGATATAATATCTTATATAATGGCGAATTAGCTTATGATGATGCACTAGTTTCATTAAAGAAGGATTACTTCGATGACTTTTGGGAGATACTGCCTGTGGAGCGTATAGACATAAAGATAGACTCGACTAAGGAGTTTGATAGAGGTAGGCCTTTAGATGCTAAGAAAAGTTCTCTACTTGAGAATGTACAGATAGATGGAAATCAAACCATAGGAACTGCTGAGCAAGGGGAGGTAGGTTTTAGACGTGCTGAAGATAAAGCTGCTAAAGCTATCCAGAAACACTCTATGTACATTAAAGGACGAGAACGTAACTTCCAAATAGATGATGCGTATCTTATGCTAGGGCAAGCTAGATATTACGATGGTCGATTTGTACCAGCGCTTGAGGCTTTTAATTATATATTATATAAATATCCTGATGGGAGTCTTATCGATGATGCAGTTATTTGGCGGGAAAAGACTAATGTACGTCTTACGTATGATGATATAGCGATTAAGAACCTTAAGGTTTTATTACGTGATAAGAAATCGAGATTAAGTAAACAACAGTTGGCAGATGCTAATGCTACGCTTACACAAGCTTATATCAATATTGAAGAGTATCAAGAGGCAATTAATCCATTAAAAGTTGCAATAGAGAATACTCGAGATACAGAAGAACGCGCGAGGTATACCTTTATTTTAGGTCAGCTTTATGGCAGACTTGGAAATAAGACTGAGGCAACATCAGCATTCAGTACAGTTATCGAGATGAATAGAAAGAGTCCTCGCTCTTACGTTATTCAATCACATGCACAAGAATTTGGAATTAATCCTGTAAACGCTAAAGATTCATTGGCGTTTCTAAAGAAGTATAAAAGACTTATCAAGGACCGTGAGAATAGAGCATATTTAGACGTACTTCACCGTCAGGTAGGGCTATTCTATGAAGGAAATGGCAACACAAAAGAAGCGCTTAAGTCTCTTAAACAAGCTGTAAAGTTGAGTAAAGGAGATAAACAACTTAAGGCTCAAAATTATTTGAGTATAGCGGAGATTTATTTTAATGAAGCTGGGTATGCTGAAGCAGGACAATATTATGACAGTGTATTATCTATTATGCCTGCTAAAGCTAAAGAACGTTTTAGGATTACTAAACGACGTGATGCACTGCGTGATGTAGTAGCATTTGAGAAGGTAGCTCATACTAATGATAGTATACTCCGTTTAGTTGCGATGAGTGATGATCAGCGTATCTCATACTTCCAAAAATATGTGGATAATCTTCGAAAGGAAGATTTTAGAAAACTTCAAGCGAATCTAAAAAATAAAAAAGTAGGTAATCAAGATTACTTTAATATGGCAAACTTTGGTAGCGCTATAGAACAAGCTTTTAATATTAATGCTACTATGGGAGGAGGTAGTTCTACATTCTATTTTTACTCACAGCAGGCTTCTGCACAAGGGAAACAAGATTTTAGAAGACGTTGGGGAAATAGACCTTTAGTGGATAACTGGAGATGGGCAAGTGATGTTCAAGAGGCACAGAATAATGTAGCCTTAGAGGAGGCTGTTACAAATACTCAAGGTGGAGGTAATGCGAATACACAAGAAACATTTAATGATACAAGATATGATATTAATTATTATATCAGTAAGATACCAACTGATGTTAATGAAATAGCGTCTCTGAAAAAAGATAGAGATTTCGCTTATTTCCAATTGGGATCAATGTATGCAGATCGCTTTAAAAAATATGATTTGGCAAGTGGACGATTAGAAGCATTACTGAGTTTTGATCCAGTAGAACGCTTGGTATTACCTAGTATGTATAAGTTATATAAAATCTATTTAGAGATCAACATGACTAAGGCTATTGCGATGAAAGAGCGTATAATCAGCCAGTATCCTAATTCGAGATATGCTAAACTATTACAAAATATATCTATGGACAAGATAGATGATTTGTCTCCTGAACAAATCTATGCTCAGGCATATAAGGTATATGCAGCAGGTGGCGATTATAACAATGCTTTAAAAGCAATAGACAATGCGTTAGAACGCTTTGATGATGATGGATATGTAAGTAAGCTAGAGTTGCTAAAGGCACATGTTATAGGGAAACTTAAAGGAATTGAAGCTTATAAAGAAGCACTTAATTTCGTAGCGTTAACTTACAGTTCATCACGTGAAGGAAAAGAGGCAGAAGAGATACTTAAGTCAACGATTCCTAAGTTAGAGAGTAGAAACTTTGCGAATACGGAAAGTAAAAACTGGAAAGTGGTTTTATTAGTTAATAATAAAGAAGACGTTGATAGTCAGAGTTTAAGTCGTATTTTTATACAGTTTTCGACAAATAATAGCAGTAGAGGTATTAAGTATTCTGAAGATGCATATGTGAATGGTGGTGAATTCTTAGTGCTACATGGATTTAAGTCGAAAGCTGAGGCAGATAGTGTGGCACAAAACTTAGGAGGAGGTGCCGTATCAATAAGTGCGGATAACTATACAGTCGTTCAAATTAAGAAAAATTGGGAGGAGTATATAAAGCCAAAAGAATAGAATACAGAAAATACAGTCGAAAAAAAAGATAAAAAGTTATGTTTCAAAAAGGTAAAGAAAACGGGTCAATAGATCAGTTAGGTAAGACAAATAGAATTATTGAGGCGACAATAATTAGAGGAGATATTGAGGCACTATCTGACATACGTTTGGATGGTGAATTACATGGGAACTTAAAAGTAAAAGGTAAAGTAGTTGTGGGGTCTCAAGCAAAAATAATAGGAAATGTAGAGTGTGAGAGTGCTGATGTAGAAGGATTTGTGGAAGGAGTACTAAATGTAAAGGATTTACTTCATGTTAAGGATACGGCTACTATAAAAGGAGACCTGTTAATTGGACGTTTATCTGTAGTGCCTGGAGCGAAAATACAAGTTAAATGTGATATGGTCATTGGAGGAGATTCAACGAGTAGTTCAGATAAAAAGAGTAAATAGAATCAGGTGAGTAAAAATTCTAGACCCAATCGTTGGTTGAACTTAATTAATATTCCTATACAGATGGGAGTTATTATTTATTTGTTTCACTTATTAGGGACTTGGTTAGATGATAAATACAATTTAGCGGATGGATTAGCAAATAAAATTTGTACGTTACTAGGAGTAGGATTAGCTTTGTACCAAGTTATTAAACAAGTGAATCAATTAAATAAAGATTAATGGGTAAAGAAACATTAGGTCTAGGACTAAAGATATTAGGCATATTAGCTATCGCATTTGCATTACATTTTGCACTTTTTACATTTACTGACTTTGGACAGTCATTTGTAGAATTAGGGTATTCATTAGTAGGTTTTTATGGTTTTGAGCTTTTGTTTACAATAGCTATATTGTTTGCAATGGAAGGAATCAAAACAAGTATGCCCAATAGTTTAGGTTATGTTTTTTTAGGGTTTATAACAGTTCGTTTATTAGCGAGTTATTTGTTTGTAAGAGCTGGATTAGATAGCGAGAATGTTGATGAGTTGTTTAAGTATAATTTTCTATTAGTCGTGATGATTTATTTAGGAGGAGATGCTTTTGTAGCTTATCACGTTTTAAACAAAAAGGAAAATTAAGAGGTGTTTTTAGAACACTTTTTTAGTGCTACTTAGTCTTTTTTTTGTATTATCAATATTAACGTGTATACTAAATAAAAAAGGTTATATCTGTATAAGATAGTCTTGATTAGTAAATAAATACACTGTAAAGGTTGTAATAATTCAAATTTAAAGGACGTGTAAGTAAATATAATAAAAAAAAGTTTGATAAGAAACTATGATTGTCTAAGATTTATTGTAGTTTTGCACAAAATTTTAAGAACCATAAATATTCAAGAAGTTAAGGTATGGTGACTCTGAAGAAATCACTGAATTTATTAGCAGCTGTAATTTTTACAGCATCGTCGGTATTTTCGTACGCACAAAGTAATGCTCAAACCCTTGGAAATTCTATCCAGGAGACTGAGCAATCAATTGATGAAACAGTAAATGCCGCTGAAGAAGCAGTGCATGAAGCTGTAGCAGAACATGTAGAAGGTGAGAAATCACAAGCTGAAAAAGTGCAAGAGCATATCACGCACCACTTAGCAGATGATTATTCATTCATCTTTTTCTCTGATGAGGCTACTGGTAAACACTACGGATTTTCATTGCCAGTTATTTTAATAGACAATGGTCTTAAAGTATTTATGTCATCTGAGTTTAACTACGGTGAAAACGTAGTTGAAAAAGACGGACAAAACTATAAGTTATATCACGGTAAGATATACAAAACAGATGCTGCAGGTACTATCGAGTATGATGCAGAGCATCATCCAACAAATGAGAAACCACTAGATTTCTCTATTACTAAGAATGTAGCATCATTATTCTTTACTACAGTTTTATTATTTATTATGTTCTTAGGATTAGCTAAGACATACAAAAAGGGACCAAATAACCTTCCAAAAGGTTTTGCTAGAGCTTTAGAGCCTATGGTTCTTTATGTACGTGATGAGATGGCAGTTCCGAATATCGGAAAAGACAAATACAAAAAGTTCATGCCATACTTATTATCAGTATTCTTTTTGATTTTCTTATTGAATTTATTAGGATTGACTCCACTTGGATTTAACGTTACAGGGAGTATCTCGGTGACAGCTTGTTTAGCAATCTTCACATTTATAATCACACAGTTTTCTGCAAATAAAGATTATTGGAAACACATGTTCTGGATGCCAGGTGTGCCAGTACCAATGAAAATTATGTTAGCACCTATCGAAGTGTTAGGAGCTATAATCAAACCGTTCTCATTAATGGTTCGTTTATTCGCTAACATCATTGCAGGTCACTCAGTAGTATTTGGACTTATCGCTATCATCTTCGTGATGAAAGAGGCTTTAGGAACAGGAGGTGCAATCGGAGTAGGATTTTTATTATCTACGTTCTTAGTTATCTTGGAAATATTAGTAGCGTTCTTACAGGCGTTTATTTTCACAATGTTGTCTTCTCTATTTATTGGAATGGCAGTTGCTGAGCACGAACATGATGAAGCACATCACTAGGAAATTAAGTATTAGAAAAAAGTAAAATTTGTTTAATTAATATATACAATCATTATGACAATCCCAACTATTATTGGTGCAGGTCTTATCGTAATCGGAGCTGGTTACGGTTTAGGTAAAATTGGTTCTTCTGCAATGGACGCTATTGCTCGTCAACCAGAAGCTGCTGGAAAAATCCAAACTGCAATGATTATTATTGGAGCTTTATTGGAAGGTTTAGCATTCGGTGCTTTAATCTTAGGTAAATAGTCCAAGACAAGTAAAAAGAGTTTATCTGCAACGGTTGGTTGCAGGTAAACTTCTTAATTAAACAACATAGGTATTAAAAAGTATAATTTTATATAATGGATAAATTAATTAACGATTTCAGTTTTGGATTATTTTTCTGGCAGTTTATCATTTTAGTGGTAATTGTATTTATATTAGGAAAATTCGCATGGAAACCAATTGTAAATGCTTTAGAGGCTCGTGAAGAGGGAATCGCTGATGCATTAGCAGCTGCTGAAAATGCTAAAAGAGAAATGGCTAATTTAAAAGCTGATAACGAGAAATTATTAGCAGAAGCTCGTACTGAGCGTGATGCTTTAATTAAAGAAGCTCGTGAGATTAAAGAAAAAATGTTAGCTGATGCTAAAGCTGAAGGTGAAGCAGTAGGTGAGAAAATGATTGCTCAAGCTAAAGCTGCTATCGCAAGTGAAAAAGCTGCTGCTATCGTTGAGTTAAAAACTCAAGTTTCTTCTATTTCAATCGAAATCGCTGAAAAATTATTAAAAGAACAATTAGCTAACACTGAAGCTCAAGCAAAATTGGTTGAGAAGATGTTAGACGAAGTTAAATTAAACTAATAAAAGGATCATTATGATAAGCACTAGAGCAGCTGCAAGATATGCAAAAGCAATGCTAGAAGTTTCTGTTGAAAAAGGAAATGCTGAAGCTATTAATAGCGATATGATCTTGATCTCTGAATCAGTTTCTCAAAGTGAAGACTTAAAAGTATTCTTAACTAATCCTACTATCACAGGTGAGATTAAATTAAGTGCTTTAGTAGAAGTATTCGCTAATGTTGATCAAAGTACTAAAGAGTTGTTTAAAGTGCTTAAAGCGAATAATAGATTCGAAATTTTAGGATCTATAGCTTTAAAGTTTCAAGAACAATATGACACTTTGAAAGGTATAGAGAAAGTTGTAGTTACTACAGCTATCCCAATGGATGCCGCTTTAGAGAGCAAAGTTTTATCTAAAGTTCAAAGTTTAGCTCCTGGAAAACAGGTTGTTATTTCAAACATAGTAGATGCTTCTATCTTAGGAGGATTTATCTTGAAAATGGGAGATAAACAGTACAATGCTTCAATAGCGAGTCAATTACAAGTTTTAAAAAGAGAATTAACTAATTAAAAAATCACCGCACGAATGTTCGTGTATAAACATAGATAAAAATGGCGGAAATTAAACCAGCTGAAATATCAGCGATTTTAAAGAAACAATTATCTGGATTTAACTCAGAGGCTTCTTTAGAAGAAGTAGGAACAGTACTTGAAGTAGGAGATGGTGTTGCTCGTGTTTACGGGTTGACAAATGCTGAATACGGAGAGCTAGTTGTATTCGAGAATGGACTAGAAGCAATGGTACAAAACCTTGTAGAGGATAACGTAGGTATTGTATTATTAGGTGCTCCTACTGGTGTTAAAGAGGGGTCTATCGTAAAAAGAACAGGTCGTATCGCTTCACTTAAAGTAGGTGAGAAAATGGTAGGACGTGTTGTTAATACATTAGGTCTTCCTATTGATGGTAAAGGTGCTATCGAAGGTGATTTATATGAGATGCCTTTAGAGCGTAAAGCTCCTGGGGTTATCTACCGTCAACCTGTAACTGAGCCATTACAAACAGGTATTAAATCTGTAGATGCAATGATTCCAGTTGGACGTGGACAACGTGAGTTAGTAATCGGTGACCGTCAAACAGGTAAAACAACTGTTTGTATCGATACTATCTTAAATCAAAAAGAATTTTACGATGCTGGACAACCAGTATATTGTATATATGTAGCTATTGGACAAAAAGCTTCTACTGTAGCAGGTATTGCTAAAACTTTAGAAGATAAAGGTGCAATGGACTATACTATTATCGTAGCTGCTAATGCTTCTGACCCTGCTCCAATGCAAGTTTATGCTGCAATGGCTGGTGCTGCTATCGGGGAGTACTTCCGTGATACAGGACGTCCTGCATTAATTATCTATGATGATTTATCTAAACAAGCGGTAGCTTACCGTGAGATGTCATTAATCTTACGTCGTCCACCAGGTCGTGAAGCTTACCCTGGAGACGTTTTCTACCTTCACTCTAGATTATTAGAGCGTGCTGCTCGTATTATCGGTGATGATGAAATCGCTAAGAATATGAATGACTTACCTGAGTCTATAAGACCTTTCGTTAAAGGTGGTGGTTCATTAACTGCTCTTCCTATTATCGAAACTCAAGCTGGTGACGTTTCTGCGTATATCCCAACTAACGTAATTTCGATTACTGATGGACAGATATTCTTAGAGTCTGACTTATTTAACTCTGGTGTACGTCCAGCGATCAACGTAGGTATCTCTGTATCTCGTGTTGGTGGTTCTGCTCAGATTAAATCAATGAAGAAAGTAGCTGGTACGTTAAAACTTGACCAAGCTCAATACCGTGAGTTAGAAGCTTTCGCTAAGTTTGGTTCTGACTTAGATGCTGCTACAATGAACGTTATCTCTAAAGGACAACGTAACGTAGAGATCTTAAAACAAGCTGTTAACGATCCTTACACTGTAGAAGATCAAGTTGCTATTATCTATGCTGGTTCTAAAAACCTTTTAAGAAATGTGCCTGTTGACAAGGTTAAAGAATTCGAAAAAGATTATTTAGATGCTTTAAACTCTCGTCATAGAGATGTATTAAATGCTTTAAAAGCTGGAAAATTCAGTGATGAGCAGACTTCTGTTCTTGAAAAAGTAGCTAAAGAGATTTCTGCAAAATATTAAGAAATAATGTTTGTCTACAAGTATGGTCGTAAGACTACTACTTGTAGGCGAATTTATATATAAATTACAATGGCAAACCTTAAGGAAATACGTAATAGGATTTCATCAATCGGATCGACTATGCAGATTACTTCTGCTATGAAGATGGTATCTGCAGCTAAGTTAAAAAAGGCTACTGATACTATTATGGCAATGCGTCCATATTCAGAAAAGTTGACTGAATTGATTCAAAATGTTAGCGCAACTTTAGAAGGTGATAATTCTGGAGTATATTCTCAAACTAGAGAGGTTAAGAATGTTCTTTTAGTTGTAGTCACTTCAAACAGAGGTTTGTGTGGTGGATTTAATGCTAATATTATTAAGCAAATAAATGCACTTAAAGCAACTCAATATAAAGACGTTAACGTTGATTTATTGACTATTGGTAAGAAAGGTCACGATATATTACGTAAAAGTTTTACTGTAATTGAGAATAGAAGTGATTTGTTTGATCATGTAGATTTTGCAAATTGTGCTGTTATTGCAGAGCAGATGATGAATGCTTTCGTAGAAGAGAAGTATGATTCAATTCAGATTGTATACAATCAATTTAAAAATGCTGCAACACAAGATGTAGTGACTGAACAGTTTTTACCATTGTTACCTGTAGAAGGAGAGGATGTATCTGGTTCTGATTATATTTATGAGCCATCTAAAGAAGAAATCATTAGTACTTTGATTCCTTTATCTTTGAAAACTCAATTATTTAAAGCTGTCGCTGATTCTGTTGCCTCTGAACATGGTGCTCGTATGACTGCTATGCATAAAGCTACTGATAATGCACAGGAACTTAAAAACGACTTGACATTGTCTTATAATAAAGCTCGTCAAGCTGCGATTACAAATGAAATTTTAGAGATTGTTGGTGGTGCTGAAGCATTAAACAACTAGTCTAACAAGATATTTTATAAAAGCCACTCAATCGAGTGGCTTTTTTGTTGTTTATATCTAGCTCTTCTATGTTGCTTTAACCCAAATTATACATTAGCCAAATGCTGCAAAGCAATTCTACTTTATATCTCTTTCATTAGCTCTAAAGCTCCACTACATGCCTTACTACAGCTGATTCTTCGTTTTAAAGCAGTCCGCATGACTATTTTAAACTTAACCCTTTTATAAATTCAGAGCTATTTTGTATAGTGGCTTTTATCGCTGATTCTAGGTTTAATAGAATTTGCGTTAACATAAATTATAGAATGATTTGATCTGTTTTATTAGATAAAACTATTGGTTGTATAGGAAAGTTTATTGTATGTTCGTTTTTTAATGATTTTAGTACGATTTAAGAAGTGTTTGTCTTTGGTTGGTGTATTTTGTTTGTTGAAATAAAAAAAGCCGCTTAAATTGCTTTAAGCGGCTTCTCTATGAGTTGTAATTATTTCATTTCTCTAATTAAGTAAATATAAACAGGGAAGTGGTCACTAAAACCAGGCTCTCCATTGCTATTTCTTAGTGGATATCCTTTGTATTGACCTGTTGGTTGTACCATAAAAGGTTTTTTATAGATACGCGCTTTCCAGAATCCCCAAGTAGAGTAGTCTCCTCTCATATATGGTTCAGTTACGATCATTTGATCAAATACATCCCAAGCATCTCTGTAAGCTAAAGTACCTAGACCATCTTTAGACATTTTTTCCATTGGATTAAATAAGCCTTGAGGTTTTAGTTCTTCTTTTTTACCAGCAGTTTTTAATACTTTTTTCATACTGTTGTTGTAAGGACCATCATTCATATCTCCCATTGTAATTACCTTAGCATTTGGGTTGATAGTATATAGTGAATCGATAATCTTCTTATTTAGAGCTGCAGCAGCTTCACGTAGTGGGCTACTTTTCTTTTCTCCACCAACTCTAGAAGGCCAGTGGTTAACGATGAAATGTACTTCTTCACCATCTAAATTACCGCTTACTAATAATTGATCACGTGTATAGATACGAACACCTTTTTCACCTGTTGTTCTATCTACTTTATTCATATCATAGATATAAAGTGGATGAGCTGTAGAGTTCGTTACTTTGAAGTGTTTCTTTTGGTATAATAAACCAACATCTATACCACGTCTGTCAGGAGAGTCAAAGTGCGCTATACCATAATCTCCAGAAGCTAAAAGAGGTTGACGGATCAGGTCTTCAAGAACACCTCTATTTTCTATTTCGGCAACACCTATAACAGCAGGCATTTTAGAGTTTTCATCCGTGCCTATTTGTGACATTACTTTAGCAAGATTGCTAAGTTTTTGGTTGTATTTTTTAGAGGTCCAAGCTTGTGCTCCATTAGGAGTCCATTCCTCATCATAGATTTTAGGATCTCTAATTGTATCAAACAAGTTTTCACAGTTGTAAAATGCAATTGTCTGAATTTCATACTTTTTTTCTTGTGCTTGTGCCCCTAAACCAAGGAAAACCAAGAGTAAAAAGAGCTTTTGAAGTTTAATGTACATAACTAGGTTAAATTAAAGTAAAGAATTGTCTTATTTCTATGACAAAAATAGCTAATATTATTATAATAACATACCTTTGTGATAGAAATAACCTTAAGGTTTTTTTTAACATAGCACTTTAATCATTTTTAATTTATGAAGAAACTTTTATTTAGTTTGTTCTTTGTGTTGCAGGTAGTTGTATCTTATGCACAAGGAGTTCAGGAAATTAAAGGGAAAGTCATAGACGGAAAGACACAGATGCCGATTAACGCGGTAGCTGTTAGAATTCAATCTACGAACATTTCCTCTTTAACAAACAATGAAGGGAACTTTTCTTTAGAGAATGTTAAGGCTGGTAACCATGACGTAGTTATCTCTTACGTGGGGTATATTACAAAAAGATTACCAGTAGAGGTTAGTGGTTCAACCATTGATCTAGGAACAATTTCTATAGAAGAAGATTTCGCTTCTATTGAGCAATTAGGGCTTGTCTCACTTACGGAAAACGACCTTAGTGATGATAACTCTAGTAACGACACTTCATCAGGTTTGTTACAAGCTACAAAAGATCCATTCCAAGCTGCTGCAGCGTATAATTGGGGATCTGCATTCTTTAGAATACGTGGGCTTGATAACGAATATGGTAAGACACTTGTAAATGGTGTAGTAATGAACAAAGTTCATGACGGACGCCCACAATGGGGGAACTGGGGAGGTCTTAATGACGCTACTCGTAACCAAGTCTTAGCTTCTGGTTCTACACCTTCTGATTTTTCTTTCGGAGGTATCTTAGGAACACAAAACATTTCTACTAGAGCATCTCAAATCAGAAAAGGTGCTAAAGCAGGTTTCTCTGGTTCAAATACGAACTATACTTGGAGACCATATGCTATCTATTCGTCAGGTCTTAATAAAGATGGATGGGCGTATGTAGTATCAGCTTCATATAGAGGTGCGAAAGAAGGATATTGGGATGGTACTAACTATGATGCACTATCTTTATTCGCTGCAGTTGAGAAAAAATTCAATGACAATCACAGTTTGAACTTTACTGCTATCTATGCTCAAAATAAAAGAGGGAAAAACTCTCCTATTACTGATGAGCAAGCAAATCTTAAAGATTTTAAATATAATTCATATTGGGGATACCAAAATGGAGATAAAAGAAACTCTCGTTATAAAGATGTTTCTGAACCAATCTTCCAGTTAACTCACTACTGGAATATCAACGAAGCAAATACTTTAACTACTACTGCTTCTTACCAATTTGGACATATTGCTAATAGTCGTCTAGGTTATATCGACGGTATTAACCCTGATCCGACTTACTATAAAAATATGCCAAGCTATTACGAGAATAAGATCGATCCAAAATATTGGTCTATGACTGCGGAAGAGTTTGACAATTTACCAAATAGTGAATTCAAAACGGATACAACAGCTTTATTAGCTCAAGCAAATAATGTAAGAACTGAGTTCCAAAATTATGGACAAATTGATTGGGATAATATCTATACAATCAATGGTGCGAATGGTGGAGCTAGTAAAATTATGATGTATGAGGATAGACAAGATGATAAAACATTATCATTTAATACTAACTTCAAATCTGTACTTTCTGATCATGTTACTTTAGATGCGGGAATAAACTACAGAAGAGTACATTCTAATTACTATAAAAAAGCGACTGATTTATTAGGAGGATCTTATTATATGGATCTTGATACTTATCAGGATGCAGGTAAGCAAGATAGTGACTTAAATAATCCAAATCGCAAAATCACTACTGGAGACAAATTTGGATATAACTATTCTATTGATTCAAATGTGATTGATGTATTTACACAATTTAATTTTGACTATGATAAGTTTGATTTTTACGTAGCTCAGAAAATAGGATATACTTCTTATGAAAGAGATGGTAAATATAAAAATGCAGTTTACGCTAATAACTCTTATGGTAAGAGTGGTTTAGTAGACTTTAATAACTTCGGATTTAAAGGAGGAGCTGTTTATCACCTTACAGGACGTCATGCGTTTAGTGTGAATGCTGCGTATTATAATCAAGCACCTACTATTAGAAACACTTTTGCTAACTCTAGAGTAAATAATTTAGTTACTAAAGATTTAACTAATGAAGATGTGTTTAGTGTTGATGGTAGTTATATCGTTAGAACTCCTAAATTAAAAGCAAGAGTTTCTGGATATTTATCTGAAATCAAAAACAGTACACAAGTAAACTTCTATTATGCTGATGGTATTGGTATCGTAGATGATAACGGTAACTTCTTATCTAGTACTGGTGGAGCATTCGTATCTGAAATCTTAACAGGTGTTAATAAACGTAACATCGGAATTGAAATAGGAGCGGAGTATCAATTAACTCAAACAATAAAGGCTACTGCAGCTGCTACAATAGGACAATCTATTTATACAAACAATCCTACTTTACGTCTGAATTCAGATAACGTAGCGAAGACATTTGATTATGGAACGGCTTATATTAAGGACTATAGAACAGCTAATGGACCTCAGACTGCTCTATCTTTAGGATTAGAGTATAGAGACCCTGCATACTGGTGGGTAGGAGCAAATATTAACTATATGGACAAAGCATATACTAATATATCAGCTCTTAGAAGAACTGAAAACTTCGTGACTGATCCAGCAACAGGACAACCTTTTGGAAATCTTACAGAAGACAAGTTGAGATCTGTGTTAAAGCAAGAACAATTGCCAGACTTTACTGTATTTAATATTACAGGAGGAAAATCTTGGAGAATGCCAAATAGAAATATTCTTGGATTCTTTGCTAGTGTGAACAATGTGTTCAATAAACACTATAAAACAGGTGGATTCGAACAAGCTAGAAATGCGAACTATGATCGTGAAGTACTTAATACACAAAGTGGAACTAATACTTTCGCTAACAAGTATTGGTATGCATATGGACGTAATTTCTTTGTAAATGTTTATTACAACTTCTAAAAACCTCTTTCAGATGAAAACAATTTTTAAATCATTATTATATTTTTCATTCGCCGGGCTTATCCTTACAGGGTGTGCTAAGAATGACGATTTTTCAGTTCCTCCAATTAATTGTGACGAACCGAATATTACTGCTACTCAAACTATAGATGGATTATATAACACTTTAACTGAAAACAGTAAAGAAGTAGTTCTTTATCCTAAAGATGAAATTATCTCAGGTATCGTAATTTCTAGTGACCAAGCAGGTAACTTCTATCAACAGTTATACATTGTTGATGAGAAAACACAAACTCCAGTAACGTTAAAAGTAGATGTTAAAGGAGGATTTGCTCTTTATCCAGTAGGATCTAAAGTGTTTATGAAACTTAAAGATACATACATTCACTATAGTTACGGTATGATTACTATCGGTGGAGGTATCTATACTTCTTCAGGAGGTAATAAGTATGCTGATGTTATCACAGGTTCTAAGTTAAGAACTTCTTTATTCAGATCTTGTGATGTTATCACAGGTGATAACTTTAAGAAATACATCAATGAGGTGACATTAGACCAATTTGCTACTGATAAAAAATTATTTGGTAAATTAGTTCGTATTAAAGATGTTCAATTCGAAAGAAATGTTGTTGGTAAGACATATTTTGATGCAAATGATGTAGATGGTGGTGGTCAAACATTAAGAAAAATGGTTGACAAGAAAGGTAATGCTTTACAAGTAAGAACTGGTAAATATGCGAATGGTATAAAAGACCAAATTATTACTGATAGAAGCGGTACTGTAACAGGTATTATGAGTGATTACCAAGGTACACTTCAATTCGCTCCTAGAACTATGGATGATATGGCTCTTGATCAAGATCCTTTTGA
>JBOFGJ010000027.1:0-7773 GCA_051649065.1 Flavobacterium sp.
GGTAGGGGCGAATTGCAATTCGCCCATATAAAACGATTTGACAACATCACGTCATCACGTCATCACGCCATCACAACATCAAGCCATCACGCCATAATGTATTTAGATGACGTGATATAGATTATGGTTACTAGATAGAATTACGAGTGAGACCCTTCCTATCGTCAGGGTGACATAGATGGGGAAACAACATCACAATATCACGCCATCACAACATCACAATATCACGTCATCACAACATCACAATATCACGCCATCACACCATCACGCCATCACCATCACACCATCACAAAAAAATTGATAAAAATACGTTAGGCTACTCGGAGCAATCTGAGTGGTAATAAAGAAGCCCTCAGAGATGAGGGCTTTTTGCTATTTATGACTTAACTATTTTAGCGACTGATACAGTAAAGATACCATAGTTGTCGATTAACATATTTTGTTTAAATACACTGTTATAAGCGAATAGTTTATCTAGTTCGTACTGAGAGCGACGACGCATTACCCAGTCTGTATCTCTGTGACTCTTTAGTACAAAGGCAATTGTCTTAATCTGTGGATGCCAAGGCTGTCCTGTGTAGACAATGCTACTGTTATTCATCGCTATACTACTTATCCCTTTGATGGTATTGCAAATCATATCATTGTCTTCAAATAATTCGAATATACCTGAGATAATCGTGATATTCGGTTCAAAGTTGAATAGTGGATATGTATTCGGATCAAAACAATCATAGTTAGTAAAGCGAATACCCGTAAGGTTGTGCTCTTTAATATACGCTTCACCGACCTCGATATTAGAACGCTTAAAGTCGTTAATTACTATCTCAGCATCGGGATACTTAGCCTTAATGTCAAATAGATAGTTACCCGTACCACCTGCTACATCTAGTATTCTGATAGGGAGTCCTTGCTCTTGTAGTAATAGTATTTGTTTATCTATCTGCTGTAATAAATGTACTTTTCGTTGGCGTATACCTGTCCATCCTATAGCATTAAGATAGTTCTTATCCATCATCTTACCAAAGCCTAGTTTGCCTTGAGGAGTATTCTTATAAACATAGTCAAGAGATATCCCTGAGTCAAAACCATATAATAGACCTAGACGCATTCCTTCAGATAGGGGACCGATAAGACCTAATAGACTCTTCTGTATTTTATACGATAGGAGTTCGACTGTAGGGTATAAACCGAACATCATTTTATAGTATTCGTCAGTGGTAAACTTATCTGCTTTTAAGTTTATTTTGACCTTAGGAGCTGTGAAACTCTTATTCATAAACTTGGCGATGTCTCGATATACTTGTTCACGTCCTTTCTCAAATAAGATACCGTGGAAGCTACCTTTAAGCATCTTGAATTCTCTTAAATCACTACTTAGATTATGGAAAAAGCGCTGTTGTGTTTTATTCTTTACGACATAGTCTTTCTCAGCAGCAAATAAGATAGTAGGGATAGTGATAGCTGATGCATCCTCTACAATACGCTTTCCTGCATCAAGTAGATCAACAAGCATACGCCCATTAATAGACTTGGTAATTAAAGGATCATTATCATAAGCTACTTGCTGATCTTTCTCATGCGTTAGCACTTTAGATTTGACATAGCTCGTAACGATCATCTCGGGTTTTAGCTTCGTTCCTAGTGCAATCATTTCTTTTGCAAAAGGCACGTATAGTTTAATCTCAAAAGCAGGTGCTAATAAAGCCATACCTGCGATAGGAATAGCGAAGTCATGTACCCAAGCACTTAGGATCACACCTGCGATACTATTAGCTACTACGAAGGTATCGTGATAGTGTATTTGGTATTTATCATTTAGATAATGTGCAAAGGCATCTAAGTCACGGACGTAATCCATAAAGTTAGGTGATACCTCTTGCTTGGTGTATCCATGTCCTCTAAAGTCAAAGCTAAATACATTGTAATTAGCAAATGGTGCACTCTGAGCAAACTCAGTTAAACGTGCCGAGTGTTCGTGACCACGATGAAGGACAATCATCGTTTTTTGTCCTTCTTTGTAATTCCAAGCTCGATAAAATATTGATGCATCATCAAAGCTAGTGAATGTTCCTTCTATCATAGTTTTTTTTGTTTTATAGCAATTTATTATAGTTTAAAGATAGCATTTTGATTAATAGATTGTATATATCTCTGTGCTTCTTTTTTAGTACACTGTGCACATTGTGAGTAAACTAATGCAGATACAGCCATACTTCTAGACAGCCCCATCGCACAGTGTATATAGATTAATGTATCTTCGTTTCTAGCGTTATAAGTAGTGATAATATGTTGTACTATTTGAGCTAAGTACTCTTCATTTGCCTGTCCGATGTCTAGTAAGGGAAAGAAATGGTAGGTAGCCTGACTTCGTACATAGGTATTCTCTGTCATTTCTGCTGAGAGGTCATAAACGATGATATTTTTGTGCTGTGCCAAGTGTTTTTTAGCTTCCTCAGTAGACAGTAATGCCCCAATATATAGCTGAGGTAGCATTTCAGCAAAGGGTACAGGATTATAGCGTCTATTTAGCTTTCGCAATATCACGTATGTCAGTAAGTAAGGAAACAATAAGATGTATTTCCACCAAGCTATCTCACCCTCTTTATTCTTGATGAAGTAAACGTTGTTTTGGATATATGCCTTGCCTATGTAAATGAGGTTAAAACTTATCCATAGTATGATAGTCGCTGTAAATAGATTAAACCAGATAAACGCAATCAGTATGAATATCGAAGCTAGGATAAAGTATACTAATCCCTTCTTTATGTTGAGGTATAGTCTATTTTCTTTGTTAGGCACAAAAAAGAAAATGAACAAACATACTATCACAGCTGTTAGTACGTCGATACTGTGATGCTGATAGACAAATACTGTAGATAGTGCAACTAAAGTTAGCCATAGATACAGTAGCGCCTTTGTCAAATTGCTGAATCGGGTAGTCTGTCCTACTACTGTCATAAAGATTACAGCATAGGCCACATGTAGAGAGGGAGCTTGATTATAATGGGTGTCCCAAGCACTGATGAAGTCAAAGAAGACGTCAAATATTCTAATTGTGTGTGGAGGTCTATCAAGTGTAAATTGTATAGGAAGGGCTATAAAACCAATAAAGGCAACTAGTGTAACGAGTAACATTCTCTTGGTAAGTACCCTTAGTTGCTCCCTCGTATCGACCCAATAAAATACCAATAAAAAGAAAGGTGCACTAGTGGCATAAGGGATGATCATCCACTCTATAAAAGGAATATGCTTATCTATAGGTAATATAAATGACCAATCTAATGCGCTGAATACAGCATAGTATTGAGCAGTCATATAAGAGGTGATAAATACTATATAACATAGTATCATCGAGGTAGTACGTTGTTTAAAAGTGGGGATTATTTGTTCTTCTGCCATTTTGCTTTTTTATGCATAATACGTTGTAGTAGTCCCTTTGGCAAGATTTGCAAGAAGCGGATAAGTCTATACATCTTCTTAGGGAATACGATAAGTTGTTTGCCTTTAGTGAGGTCAGTATAGATAATATCAGCTGCCTCACTTGGGGTGATTACATATTGCTTCTTTGATAAGTCATTCTTATTAAGGGCTAATAATCGGGGAGTAGCAACATAACCCGGATGTACAGTGACGATATGTATTCCTTTGTCTCTATAAGCGCGTTGATATGCTTTTGCTATAGCTACTACGGCTTGCTTACATCGGGTGTATATTGTAGCTTCTGTATAATCTAAAAAGGTAGAAATAGAAGCAATGCACGCTATTTTACCTCCTTTATTTTTCATTAATTCTCTTGCTACTTCTAGCGAGTTAAGCGTAGCTTTGATATTGTTATCTATCATCGCATTTGTTTCTTGCCAAGAGATATTCTCTAATGCACTGTCTGTATAGTTACCCGCCGCGGCGATGAAGAGATCTAATTGTCCATGACTGAACTCTCGGGCAGCCTCATATAAACTGATAAAGTCAGTGGCCTCTACTGTATATACAAATAAATTGGCGTAGGTGCTGAAGTGATGTTCTTCTTTATATGGCATACGACTACCTATCCCTACGCGATAACCCTCCTGTAAGTAACGCTGTGCTAATGCCCATCCTATACCGGATGTACCACCTGTTATAAATACTGTTTTCATTGTTTTAAAGCATTTAGAACTACTTGATAGCCGTAGTCAAATTGTCTTAATATTTGTGTTTTACAGTCTTCTTTAGACACGGGAAGTTGTATCTCTAAGGCAAACTTTCTCCAATTAATTTTGCGACTTAAATAACCTCCTGCCAGCTTACTTCTCATATCACTAGTATCTAGTCTATTTGCCATTACAGTAGCCGCTGTGTCTAATCGTGCATTACCACTATATCCAAATACAGCTCTTACTAATCCCTCTTCCATAGCAGAGTATGGAGCCTTGTGTTCTATCCATAGCTCGGTACCTAATGTAGAGGCTAGTTCTGTTGGGATTAAGTCTATCGCTCCCCCTAGATAGTACTTCTCTTTATAAAAAGCAGGTGCCATATAGAACATATCTGATGTACTGATACGCATCGCCCTTAAAGGTTCTACATCTAGTAATAAGGCAGTGTCAGGTTCTACAGCACTATTTACATCTTCTTTATAGGTGTCGATATACTGATTTAAATATGCTATAGGTACTTGCCCTAAAGGAATAAGTGTTTTTCTAAAAGCTTTCTCTCCGTTTCTTTTTTTGCCTGCCTTATCTGATGTATAACATATTTCTGAACCTATCGTGATCATATCAGGAGCCTCTGGAAGTGCCTTTATAAGCGACGGAAACTTACTATCTAGATTCTGTGGCTGATCTACAAAGTACTTGCTAAACAAGTCAAGTAGGTAAGGGGCATTCTCTTTCTTTTTACTGTGTTTGATACAGTAGTATGGCAAACGGTCTAAGCGAGTTTGATTAGTTAAGAATGTATTCATTGCCGCTGTAAGAAACTCATCCGATATAAGGTATTCTCTTATCGCTTCAGGAGTATTAAAACTTCGGATAATAGAGACAGAGATACTCGCTCCACAAGTAGAGATGATAAGGTCAGGACGGATGTTATGCTCTACCATCGCTACATACATACCACAGTACATCACAAAGCGGCTTCCGCCACCTGAGAATACTGCTACACGATTATAAGGTTTTACTTCAGCCATATCAGTGTTATATAAAATAAGGGTGTGGTGTAAAGTAGACTATCTACTCGATCTAATAAACCTCCGTGTCCGGGAAGTAAGGTACCTGTATCTTTTACATTAGCTCTTCGTTTGACTAAAGAGAACGTTAGATCGCCTAAGAAACCAAGTAGACTAAGTGCTATGGCAAGTAGTATTGTCTTGGTCGTTATGGCTTCACTAAATAGTAAGTAGTACATCAAATTAAAAATAATAGTCGTCATCACCACTCCGCCTATAACGCCTTCGACCGTCTTATTCGGACTGATATTAGGAGTTATTTTAGTCTTGCCAAATAACTTGCCTGACATATACTGACTCACATCATTTAGCTCCATTGGGACTGCTAATAAGATGAGGTATTTATATCCTTGTGCTTGTATGCCTATATAGAATAAGATAGAGATAGACAGTAGATATAGTGTCATTATTACTAGATAAAACAGATACTGTCTATATTTAAGATATATAAAAGAATACATGATCATACACAATCCAAGTGCTGTTAAGAGATGCTCCTGAACAGGTAATTTATAAAGACTCAGAGCGATGATAACAGTCGTAAGAATAGCTAAGGTGTTTTTTAGCTTTCCTATGGGGATAGCAATGGTGTATAGTTCAAGTTGGCCCCAATAGAGTAAGAAGAGTGTGAAAATAAGCAGATTAATAGGATGCAATAATGCTATGGCAAATACCACAATGATATAACCCCACGTTTTGACGCGAAGTGGTACATCGGCAAATTTTCCTTCTTTAGTCATCTATTATGCGTTTTTAAATGCTTTGCGACACCTTGTCATAGTACTTAAAAGTAATAATAAATTAACAATGATAAATAGATAAAGAGAAACTCCACTCATATTAACGTGTAGAAACATCAGTAAACCATATATTCCAAGGACTAATGCTCTGTCACTTTTGCCCATCGGTCCATCATAGCGTCTTTCTCCACCTAGTACCTTGCCCATTAAACCTGCAAATTCATTGATAATACTGAGTCCAATAAATAAGACGATTAGGTAAAGATTCTCACTTTGAAACTTTAGTAAAGGAATGAATAGTATAAAGTCAGAAAAGACATCACCTACTTCGTTTAGTAATTCTCCTTTTTTAGAGGTTTGGTTAAACAGTCTAGCCATCATTCCATCAAGCGCATTAAGTGCCATTCTAATTAATAACCCTATTGGTAATAACAAAAAGAAGAAGTGATATAGATCTGCATACCAAAATAAGATTGCTAGAACTATAGAAAAGAGTATAGCGAACACTGTTATCTGATTAGCGGTAATATTTCTTCTGTGTAATGCATTAAGTATAGGCATTAGTGACTTCTGAAAATATGGTTTTATTTTATAAACGGATATCATAGGCTCAGTGTTTTTAAAGTTTATTTTTTTTATAAAAAATGATATATGTTTGCTTTTTGTTGAAAATTACGTTGTTTTTTATATGTTATTGATGTAAGTAATATTATATTTTTTGCAAAAAAGTGATTTAAAAATAAAGATTATCTTTTATTATTCATTACCTTTAAACTGTAAAAGATTTTAAGTCTACAATGATTACTTACTATAAATAGATTTATTGAAC
The DNA here is from genome assembly GCA_051649065.1 of Flavobacterium sp. GTDB lineage: Bacteria > Bacteroidota > Bacteroidia > Flavobacteriales > Flavobacteriaceae > Flavobacterium. The sequence goes on from JBOFGJ010000027.1 coordinate 6,779, forward strand.
ATAGCTTTAGTTAATTTTAAAATCATACTACGTGTGTTTTTTTACTAACGTTTCTCTGTTTGGTTTAATTTATTTTTATTTAGATAACTTCTGTGAACTTAAATAACTATCAAAAATAAAGAACATATATTCTTATAACGCTAATTGCGAATAATTTGTTTTGTATAAATTATGAAAAATAATAGGCTAAAGAAACGTGTTTGGCATTTTTGTTGATTTACATTAAAAAATAAAAGTAGTAGATGTTATCCTTCGAATACCTTTAGAAGATTAGTAAGAGCAGAGGCATAGTGAGGACAGCATAATTACTACAGTAATAAAATTACTCGTATGGCAAGTAAATTAGAACCTATCAAACCCGTACCAGCGTTAATCGCGGTCGCAATCACATTAATTATTTGGTTTGTTATCCCTGTTCCAGAAGGCGTTAGTCCTAATGCGTGGCAGTTGTTAGCATTATTCGTTGGAACTATTGCCGCTATTATCGGTAAAGCTCTTCCTATCGGGGGAGTATCCATTATAGCTATAGCATTAGTTGCTATTACAGGAGTTACTAATCCAGGTGATTCTAAAGCTGCTTTAGCAGATGCGCTAAGTGGTTTTTCAAATGATCTTATTTGGCTTATTGGTATAGCCGTGATGATCTCTATCAGTTTAAAGAAAACTGGTTTAGGATCTCGTATAGGATATTTCCTTATTTCTCTTTTTGGTAAACGCACTATCGGTATCGCCTATGCCTTATCTTTTGCAGAGACTATTCTAGCTCCTGTGACTCCAAGTAATACAGCGCGTGGAGGAGGAATTATTCACCCTATTATGCGTTCTATTGCTAGTAGTTTCGGATCAAAGCCTGAGAGAGGCTCTACAGAGAAAATAGGTCGTTACCTAGCATTAGTAAATTATAATACGAATCCTATCACATCAGCGATGTTTATCACAGCGACTGCACCTAATCCACTAATCGTGAGTTTGATTGTAGCAGGAACAGCTACTGG
>JBOFGJ010000028.1:0-8218 GCA_051649065.1 Flavobacterium sp.
TTCTCATCAGATGGTAGACCTGGTCTAGGAGGATTAGATGTCTATATGGCGAAGATTAATGTCGATAATACATTCGGTAAAGTAGCTAGTGTAGGTGCTCCTATTAATAGTCCTGCAGACGACTTTGCATTCTATATCAACGATAAGAATAGAAAGGGATTCATTAGTTCTAACCGCGATGGTGGAGTAGGTGGAGATGATATCTATTTCTTCCAAGTCGTAGACTGTAAACAACAGATAGAAGGACAAGTATATAATACTACGACTAAGCTTCCTATCGCTAATGCTACAGTAGTGTTGTATAATAATGAATATAAGGAGTTAGCAACTATCACTACAGATGCTCAAGGACATTATATTACTGATGCGCTAGATTGTAATCACAAGTTTAGACTGAAGGCTAGTGCTGATAAATATTTGACAGCAGAAGTAGCGACGTTATTAGGACGTGAGTTTAATGTGGCTAAGACTGTGAATATAGGTCTAGATCCAGTAGAGGAGAAGATAGAGAAAGACGATGACTTATTTAAGAAGTTAAAGTTAGATCCTATTTACTTTGATTTTGATAAAGCGACTATTAGACCTGACGCAGCTGTAGAGCTAGCGAAGGTAGTAGAAGTGCTTAATATGTATCCTAAACTGAAGATAGACGTGCGTTCGCATACAGATAGTAGAGGAAATGATGCTTATAATATGAAGCTGTCAGACCGAAGAGCCAAATCAACTGCTGCCTGGATGGTATCTCAAGGAATAGATGAATCTAGAATAACAGGACAGGGATACGGTGAATCTCAGTTAGTCAATAAGTGTGCAAATAAAGTACCATGTACTATACCAGAGCACCAAGAAAATAGAAGAAGTGAGTTTATTATTCTAAACATTGAATAACACTATTTCGATTAAGTAGGAATTTTTTTTAAAAGCTAGTTTGCTCATTGCAGACTAGCTTTTTTTGGTTTTAAAAAGCTGTAATCTAGTCAAGACCAATACAACACCTAGACAAGAGATGTTCAACAATGGGTCTGTTTTATAGGTTGATCTTGAGGTAATGTTGAAGAAGTATTGACAAGGTTAGTATGAAGTGTTGTTTTCGATTTTTTCAGGATAAATGAGTTAGAGTAACGAGTACATATAATTGAAGAAATTTTAGCTATTTAGAGCTTTTTCAGGGATTTTTTACTCTTGAAGTAGTGGTTATCTTGACTTTCACACCCTTCCGTTTTGAGCAAGTTTCATTCTTGTATATCCAATTTAAGATTTTTAATTTTGTTACATATCCTAATTTGTATTTTGTTGTAAATCACTATTTTAATTTGTGTAAGGATTGTTGGTTATATCACTTATCTCAAGGAAAAAGCCCCTTTTTTGCCCTTTCGCCTGTACGAAGTTGCCGATTGACTTTGTATGAAAGTATATGGACAGCATCGTGAGTCCATCCTGACTCCATTAAAAAAGCTGTTTTAATGGACGCACTACGGACTCACTACGGACTCATTACGGACTCACTCAAACCAAGACCCCATAAAAATGGCTTTTTTACCCTATTAAAATAAGTTCTGATTGTTTTTAAATATTAGAGCCTTGAAGATTGGCTCAAAAAATCACTGAATATTTGATGTTCAGTACATTGTAAATATACATATTAATAGACAAGTATTTTGATACACCCTTGTTTTTTGCTGTATTTTTAATTTACCAACTCTTATCCTTAGTTTACAAAGATTTAAATACCTATGACTAATTAGATAGTCAACTGTTTTGCTCGCTTTTATTTTTAGGTAGTTTTTAATCCAGCCATAAAGTCAAGATGACTTCGTTTAACCCAGATTAAGCATTCGCCAAATACTGCAAAGTAATTCTAATTAATCTCTCTTTCAGTTATTCTAAAACCATACTACAGTATGCTTTTAGAATAAATTTAGAGCTATAATTACTTTTCGTTTATCTGTCTATCGTTGATTCGGGGTTAAAAGACATAAAAAAAACCACCCATATAGGGTGGTTTTGAATAAAAAGTAGTTAGACTACTTTTCTATAGCTTGGTACGCTTTAAGTGCTTCTTTTAATATTTCTGCAGAGCGGATTAAGTCTTCTTTCTTTAGAACGTAAGCCATACGAGCCTCGTCTAGTCCTACACCTGGTGTAGAGTAGAACCCTGCTGCAGGAGCGATCATTACAGTTTCTCCGTTTAGATCATATTCTTCTAATAACCATTTAGCGAAGTTGTCCGCATTCTTGATAGGGAACTTAGCTACACAGTAGAAAGAACCATGTGGCATAGTCACTTGTACTCCTTCTATTTGTTGAAGTGCAGTGATAAATACATCTCTTCTTTCTTTGTATTCTGTGATTACTTCATCGAAGTAAGATTTAGGAGTGTCAAGAGCAGCTTCAGCGGCGATTTGTTCAAAAGTAGGAGGAGAAAGACGCGCTTGGGCAAACTTCATTGCTGCAGCCATTAGGTCTTTGTTTTTAGAAACGATACATCCTATACGAGCTCCACACATACTGTAGCGCTTAGAGACAGAGTCAATCATGATAGCGTGGTTAGCTAATTCTGGAATGCTCATCACAGAGATGTGTTTATATCCATCATAAGCGAACTCTCTATATACTTCGTCAGCGATTAAGAATAAGTCATGTTTAATAACTAGTTCTGTTAACTGTTTCATCTCTTGCTCTGAATATAGATATCCTGTAGGGTTACCAGGATTACAGATTAAGATAGCTTTAGTCTTAGGTGTGATAAGTTTTTCAAATTCTGCAATAGCAGGTAATGCAAATCCGTCATTGATAGAAGACATTACAGGAACTATGTTTACTCCATTAGAAGTAGAGAATCCGTTATAGTTAGCGTAGAATGGCTCAGGAATGATGATTTCGTCTCCATTATCCATCGTACTTCCTAATGCGAAAAGTAGTGCTTCTGATCCACCAGTAGTTACGATAATATCGGCTACATCTACATTAAGATTTTGATCTTTATAGTGTTTTGATAATTTTTTTCTATAGCTTTCGATTCCAGCAGAGTGGCTATATTCTAATACTTCGAAGTTAGCATCTTTAACAGCTTGTAGTGCTCCAGCAGGAGTTTTGATATCTGGTTGACCTATATTTAAATGGTATACATGGTGTCCTTTTTGTTTTGCAACCTCTGCAAAAGGTACTAATTTTCTAATCGGTGATTCAGGCATTTGAAGCCCTTTGTTTGAAATCTTAGGCATAGTTTTATATTTTAAATAGACATAGTAGATAACTACAAAGAATATGAAAAGGAATCATACCTTTTGTAGAATATTACCACAGCAAATGTAACTTATTTTAAGTAAAATTATACAACAAATTGATTACTAAATATTAAGTTAAATATACTGAACTAGTGACGTTTTTGGTTATTTTTGTTGCACTATTAAAACAACATATTAACATCTCATGGATAAAAAAATAATATCTTTTTTTTCTTCGACTCGTTTAATGGCAGTTCTTTTTATAGTCTTTGCTATCGCATTGGCTGCGGGAACTTTCATTGAAGATCGGTATAACACAACTACTGCACGTATCTTAATATACAATACCAAATGGTTTGAGTTTATTATGTTCTTTTTCTTAATAAATTTTATTGGGAATATTAAGAGGTACAGATTATTGAGTAAAGAGAAGTGGGCTACCTTACTGTTACACGTTTCATTTATCTTGATTCTTATTGGAGCATTAATTACTCGTTATATTAGTTTCGAGGGAATGATGCCTATTAGAGAAGGTGAGACAGCAGATCAGATTTTTTCTGATAAAACATTTCTTACTGTGATGACTGATGGCGATTATGAGGGAGAAGCACGTAGACGTACTTTTGAAAAACCTCTTCTATTCTCATCTGTAACAGATAATCACTTTAAAATTAAAGAGGAGTTTAACGGAATTCCTTTTGAAGTAGAGTATAAGGACTATATTATGGGGGCTGAGGAGGCAATAGCAGAGGATCCTAATGGAGTACTATTCTTAAAGCTAGTAGAGTCTGGTGATGGTGAACGTCATGAACATTACCTTAAAGACGGGGAAGTAGCGAATATACACAATGTGTTATTCTCGTTTAATAAACCAACTGATGGTGCGATTAACATCATTAAAGAAGGGGATGAGTACTTTATGGATACTCCATTCGGAGGTACATTTATGAGAATGGCTGACCAATCTAAAGGTGATGTGATGGCTGGTACTAAAGCTCCACTTAACTTCAGATCATTATATAATATGGCTGGTACACAGTTTGTACTACCTGAGATGCCTATAAAAGGTAAAATGATTTTGAAATCAGATGGTGATTTTAAAAATAAAAGAAATACTGATGCTTTAGTGCTTACTGTTCGTTCTCAAGGGAAAGAAGAAGAAGTAACACTTATGGGTAAAGGCGGTAGAATGGGAGAACCTCAATCATTTAAATTAGGTGATTTAGAGTTTACATTATTATATGGAAGTAAAGTATATACTACACCATTCCAAATCAAACTAAACAAGTTTATTGCTGAGAAATACCCTGGAACAGAAAGTAGCTATGCCTCATTCGAAAGTCAGGTAACTGTATTAGATGGAGCAGAGAAGTTCGATGCGCGTATCTATATGAATAATATCTTAGATCATAAAGGGTACCGTTTCTTCCAAGCGGAGTTTGATAGAGATGAGAAAGGAACTATATTATCTGTTAACCATGATTTCTGGGGAACATGGATTACATATATAGGATACTTCTTATTATATATAGGAATGTTAGCGATATTATTTGACAAGAACACAAGATTCGGTGATTTGAAAAGAAAATTAGATAAAGTAAGAGAGAAGAAAGCTTCTATGCTTACGATGTTATTATTGTTCTTATCAGTAGGAGCTTTTGCACAACATAATCACGATACACCTATGCGTCCGAACCAGGTGATGATCGATTCATTAGTGAAGTCTACAGCTGTGGACAAAGAGCATGCTGCTAAATTCGGAGAACTAGTGATTCAGGATTTTGGAGGACGTATGAAACCTGTGAACACTTTTGCTTCAGAATTATTGCGTAAAGTATATAAAGGGGAGTCTTATCTAGGGTTAAACCCAGATCAGGTATTCTTATCGATGACTCAGTTTACAGTAGCACAACAAATACAAGGGGCACCTAACTTCTGGTATTATGCGCCTATAGTAAAACTACCAAGAGGAAATGAAAAAGTACTAGAGATATTAAAGTTACCTAAAGATGCTAAGTATGCTGCATTTATAGATTTCTTTGATGACAACGGTAACTATAGATTAGCCAAAGTAGTAGAAGATGCGAATCACGAAACGGTAAAGAATAAGTTTCAAACAGATTTCTTAGACTTAGATTCTAAGATGGCATTATTAAATTCTGCCTTTACGACACGTATGTTAACGATATTTCCAGTCCCTGGACATAATAATGATAAATGGGTATCTCCATTAGAGTTAAATGAGGCAGGACTTAAGGGAATGGATTCTACATTCACTAAGAGTATATTACCTAGAATGTATGTGCCAGCTTTATTTGAGGCTAAGGAGACAGGTAACTATGCAAAGGCAGATGAGTATTTACAGAGTTTAAAAACATTTCAGAATGCATACGGTAAAACTGTAATACCATCAGAGGATAAGATTAAATTCGAGATACAATATAATAAGTACGATATATTTAAGACATTATATAGTTACTATATGTTAGCGGCTATATTATTATTTGTATTCATTGTATCAGAGATATTAAAGCCTAGACGTATTAATAAAACAATGATAAAAGTAGGTAGCTGGGCTACAGTTTTATTATTTGCTATTCATACATTAGGCTTAGCAGTTAGATGGTATGTATCAGGACATGCTCCATGGAGTGATGCTTATGAGTCAGTTATCTATGTAGGTTGGGCTACAGCATTGTTTGGGTTGTATTTCGGACGTAAGTCTGAGTTGACTATAGCGTCTACTGCATTCGTAGCAGGTATGATTCTATGGGGGGCACACTTAAACTTTATGGATCCAGCTATCGCGAATCTGCAACCTGTACTTAACTCGTACTGGTTAATCATCCACGTAGCAGTTATCGTAGGTAGTTATGGACCATTTACCCTAGGGATGATTTTAGGAGTAGTGACATTATTATTAATGATCCTTACAAATGAGAAAAATAAGAAAAAGATGGATCTTAATATTAAGGAGTTGACTTATATTAATGAGATGGCTCTTACAGTAGGTCTAGTTCTATTAACCATTGGTAACTTCTTAGGAGGTCAGTGGGCTAATGAGAGCTGGGGACGTTACTGGGGATGGGATCCTAAAGAGACGTGGGCATTAATCAGTATTATGATCTATGCATTCGTTATCCACGCTAGATTAGTACCTGCTATGCGTGGTACTTGGATTTATAATGTATTTAGTGTTGTAGCTTATTACTCGATCATGATGACTTATTTCGGAGTGAACTTCTACTTAAGTGGATTACACTCTTATGCATCAGGTGATAAAGTGATCACACCTACTATCGTATGGTGGTCATTAGGATTCGTTATCATATTAAGTGTATTATCTTATATTAAATATAAAAAATATTTAAAAAAGTAATAGTCTAGACTATATATAATAGAGTATCTAAAAGCTCAGTTTCTGAAAAGAAGCTGAGCTTTTTTTTTTGGGGTGAGCTCAGCATGAGTGATAACTCTAAGGAGAAAGTCCCGAACACGCCATTACAGTAAGAAGTGTTAGTCGAAAGTAAGGTATGTAGCATATGCTTTAGAGCTAATGAAAGAGATGTGAAGTAGAGTGGCTTTGCAATATTTTGACTAATGATATTTTGGGATTGTGATATAGGTGGAGAAACTTCGATATGTGTTACATATTATATAGGTGTTATTAACTATATTATGATAAGTATCTTTATTTTAGAAAAATTAGTGTTTTAATTTTCTTAAAAAATATAATTTTCTGTTTAATGTTGTTTTTAAGTATAAAATCTTTAGAATATTTAGTTTTGTTTTGTGTTTTTTATACATCTTTTTTGAGTAAAGTTTAAATATATATATCAAAATCACTCTTTTTATAGTATATTTTTTAAATAAGGTTAAATTGTATAGGTAATAATTAAATTTTAACATTTTATGTTTGTTTAGTCGTTTTTTTTATAACTTTGTAATACAAACTGTTTAAGATTTTAGGTTAAAGCTTATTGTCTATATAGGTTGTTATGATTTGATTAACGATTTGGGGAAAATGTGATCACTTCAGATTAATTAGTAAAATATTTTAAATAAATTTTTTAAACATGAAAAAGAAAATTACTACTCTGTTTTTGTTAGCTCTAGGAGCAACTATGTATGCGCAGAACGATCCTATTGGTATGGGGGTTGGTACGGCATTAGTACCTAATAAAAGTGCAATATTAGATATTGCAGCTGCTAAGAAAGGGGTCTTGATTCCTAGAGTTGCTTTAAATGATGTTAAAGTATTTGGTTTAGAAGGGGATTCTAAAACTGAAAGTATGTTGGTTTACAATAATACTGGAACTTTAGCCAAAGGATTTTATTATTGGACTAATAATACTACTACTCCTGCAGAAAGTAAATGGGAGTTAATTACTTCAGAATCTGTATTAAATGAGAAAATTACTGAAGTTAAGAAGTATGTTAAGGATGAGATAACTAAGATTACTGGTGCTGCTAGCGATTTAAGTTATTTGGTAGCATTTAAACCTGACGCAACAGGTAGTTCTACTGGAACATTCTCTTATTTGGTACCTAGTGCTCCAGATGCGGATGGTAATATTACGTATTCTAAGACAGAAATTACTTTAAAGGATTTAGTTCTTATGAGTGAAACAAAAACTTATATGAGAACTGAAATGCATGATATTAAAGATCCAAAAGATGCAACTAAAACTATAAACGTAGTTAAGGCATATTGGTATTTTAATGAACAAGCAGTAAGTACTTGGTTGAAAGTAGATGGTAATGATATAAAAGATATTTTAGATCCTGTTAAAGGTATCGCATTAGATACTAATATAGCAGGAGTGTTTAAAATTGACGTAATCGATGCTGTTAATAATAACTGGTCTGATTTATTTGAAAAAAATAAAGAATATATCAAAGAGTTCTTAAAAACGACTCCAGGAAATGTCTTTGTTAAAGAAGTAGAGGTTCCTGGTAAACCTGGTGAAAAAACTATAGAAGTTTATTAT
>JBOFGJ010000029.1:0-2926 GCA_051649065.1 Flavobacterium sp.
ATCACAGAGGACGCTGAACTAAGACTACTGAGCTATGATAAGAATTTCCTAGAGACAGCATCCTTTAAGCTGCATCGCCTTAAGATATATAGAGACCTAAAAACACAGCTACAGCGCAATTTCCACATCAGCAAACCCGAGATAGATATCTTTTGGGCTAACGTGGAGTCACTAGCCTATTACCTTCAGCATTTTGATGAAATCGAGTATGCTGAGTTCATTATAGAAGATTACTTTAACATCATCCTATATCACATCGTGAGTATCGCTGTGCCACTAAATGATGACCCTAGTAAACAAATGACTTCACAGCAAAAGATTACATACCGATTCGTGATGTTAGTCTCAGATCACTATCTAGAGACCAAATCAGTGCAATACTACGCAGATCAACTACAACTCTCTATTAGACATCTAAGTACCGTAGTCAAAGACACGTCGGGCAAGACCCCTAATGAGATCATTAGTGAGTTTATCTTCAATGAGGCAAAAGCCCAATTATCGACTACTACCCTACCTATTAAACACATAGCTAACAAGTTAAACTTCAGTGACCAATACGCTTTTACTCACTTCTTTAAAAAACATCAAGGCTCTAGCCCAACCGAGTATCGCAGTCTGTTTAAAGTTTAGAATAATACTTTCAAACATCTTTTTTGCTATTCTCAATCATTTTATACTGTAGTGTACTGAGGTAACTTTGTCCTCATAAAGTACAAATAAAATGATCAGAATTACCCACAAATACTTTTGTGGATTAAGCTTACTTCTTCTCTCATATGCATCTGTGTATAGCCAAGTAAGCGAAAAGACAATTAGTATAGAACAGGCAGTGAACCTAGCGATGGAGAACCATCAGCAACTTAAAGTCACTGCATTAAACAAAGATATTAGTAACCAACAGACACTACTCTTAAAACAACAACGCTTACCAAATCTCGCTTTTACAGCCAATGCCTCTTATATAGGTGATGCTTTAATTTTAGACAGAGACTTTAGCAAAGTTATAACTAAGGATATGCCACACTTCGGGAACAGCTATGCCCTGCAAGCTTCTGAATTACTGTATAAAGGGGGGGTGATCAATAAGAATATCGAACTAGCTAAGATAGGAGAACAACTAGCTTCTCTAGACCTTATACAGGATCAACAGTCTATTAAGTTCTTAGTAATTTCAAACTACTTAGATGCTTATAAACTGATCCACCAAGAACGTGTGTACCAAAACAATAAACAGCTGGCACAAATCAGACTGGAGAACGTAAATCGCTTCTACAAACAAGGGATGATGACTCGTAACGAGGTTATCAGAGGAGAACTTGCCTTGCAGAATATGGATCAAGCTTTGCTAATCGTAGATAACAACTTATCTATTCTTAACTATAACCTAGATATCGCTCTTGGACTGCCGACTACCACTAAACTAACCCCTATTGAGTCCTTAAATCACAAGGTGCTAGAGGGAGATTATAACTTCTACTTAAACCTCGCCTACACGCAACATCCGATGATGCAAAAGGTAGAGAAAGGCGTAGAAGTAGCTCAAAAGAAAATAGAGATAGCCAATACCGATAAGTATCCTTCTCTATCTGCAGTAGGTGGATATAATATGACTCGTCCTATCACTACGACTAATCCTGTGATGGATATGTACTCTAACGCTTGGCAAGTAGGTGTTGCGCTAAGTTATAATATTGACAACTTATATAAAACACCTAAAAAGGTAAAGTTAGAACAACTTCAGAAAAACAAAGCTGAGGAGTCTATGACCTTAGTGCAACAACAAATAGAAATGGGAGTAAATGCATCTTATACCAAGTATGATGAGGCTATACAAAACGCTAATCTACTCAAGAAAAGTCAACAGCTCGCACAAGAGAACTATAAGATTATTGAGGCTAAATATTTAAACCAACTAGCCATACAAGCAGAGATGACTGATGCTACTAATGCAAAACTAGAGGCTGAACTACAATTCGCTAACGCTGAGATTAACGTGTTATACCAATACTATAGTTTGCTTAAGTCAACAGGAACGCTTTAATACCTGCAGAGCATTTAACCCAGATTAAACATTAGCCAAATACTGCAAAGTATTTCTACTTCATATCTCTTTCATTTCTTCTAAAACCATACTACAGTATGCTTTAATCAGTAATTCAGAGCTATTTTGTATAATTACTTTTCGTTTATATGTCTATCGCTTAATCTGGGTTTAACCCAGATTAATTAGGAATGTTTGACTACGCCATAATGTACTTATATGACGTAATACAGACAGTGGTTACTGGATAGAATTACGAGTATGCCCCTTCCTATCGTCAGGGAGACATAAATAGGAACAACTTCACGACTTCACAATATCACAAAAAAGCAATGGAAAATAAAGAAAATACAATAAATGAACAACCTACTCCAGTAGAGCAAGTTGACAAGGATAAAGCTTCACAAGAAGAGGCTAAGCAAAGTAAAGCTAAAGAAGATAAAAAAAAGAAGGCAAAAATACTTTTAGTAAACACCCTAACCTTTGCTATAATAGGTATCGCCTTCTTTTGGTTATTAACTAAATACTTTCACATTAATGATAAAGACTACACAGAGTCAGCACAGGTAGAAGAATTCATCAACCCAATAAACACTCGTGTATCTGCTTATATTAAAGATATCCGATTTATAGAACACCAACAGGTACATAAAGGAGATACGCTAGTGATATTAGATGACAGAGAGATCCTTACACAAGTAGAACAAGCTGAAGCGGCATACCTAAGCGCATTAGCGGCTAAGAATGTAACAGCGTCTTCTGTGCAGACCGCCTCTAATAATATCGGGGTGTATAGTTCTAATATCGAAGGAGCTAAAGCACGTCTTTGGAATGCAGAACAAAACAACAAAAGATATGAGAACTTGCTACAAGCTGAGGCTG
>JBOFGJ010000030.1:0-4788 GCA_051649065.1 Flavobacterium sp.
ACTCCACAGAAGAGGTTTTCTTAGTAAATATGCTAAAGTTACCATTATCCTGCTTTTCATAACTTCTTTGGACTACAAGTTTAAAAGGCAAATACTGTGCGAGCTTACTTTGCTCATTATAGGCATAAGCAGTCTCGAATACATCATAAGTATTAGGTACAATGCCTTTAGCTGAGAAATAGAAAAAGCGCATCATAAATACCTTATCACTATCTGTGACATCTTCTTCTTTAAGAGACTTAATCACTACCCTATCTAATATTTTATCTGAGGCATGAGCTAACGAAAACGCAGGTTTGATTACTGTATAGTCTATTATCTTCGCATTCTCCTTATCATAGAGTACCATATAGAATATGTCGTGAGGTTTGCTATTATGGACAGAGGTAGTATGCGTTCTAACAGGGATAACATATAATGTTTCATCTTTCTTCTTAAAATTCAGATACGACTCAAATAGATTAATATATACATCCTTGCGGTCTAACTTCAACTGCGTTATAATGACATATAAACAAAAGTAATTATATAAAATAGCTCTGAATTTATTCTAAAAGCATACTGTAGTATGGTTTTAGAAGACATAAAAGAGATATGAAGTAGAAATACTTTGCAGTATTTAGCTAATGCTTAATCTGGGTTAAGTACAAATAGAGATCATATTAGTTTCTATACACTATTATTTAATAGGTAATACACACTTCTCATATAATCCAATAATATTAATGACGGGACTAGCAGATAGCTTTTTATAGCTCTCCTCCTCCTCATTATATACATACTCTTCTGCATAATGCTGCATAAAATAGGATGTAGAAAAGGGCGCCTCACTCTGTTCTTTAATTAGAAAAGAACTAGAGGCTTTAGAAGTAGGTGTACATTTCTGTTTAAGCAGGGGTAATAAACTAATACTAGTACTGCGTTCTCGTTCGATAGTTATATTTTGAAATCGCCCAGTAGCAATCCCCTCTATGACTAGTTTATCTACATTATTCACACTAAAGGCATAATTATCTCCTCTAATATCATCTCTCTTTAAAACAGTATTATATTCAAACTGGAATATCTTAACTAATTTAGTACGATCTCTATTGGGTACAAATAATAAACGCTGATGAGAGATCACCTCTGTATTATTGATTACTCCTGTTACCAATACATCGACCCCAATGCTTAATTCTACTGCTTTACTGTAAATAAAGGGCTGATCAAATTCAATAACAGGATAATAACTTATGTCTTTACTATACTTCCACGCGTTCATCGCTACGCCAGAAAGCAAAATTTCTCCGCTGTCGTTTAATATTGCTAGACAAATATTCCAATCTGATTTAGAAGAAGTCTGAAAGGGGATAACATAGATGAAACCAGGAGTGGCAAGTGGACTACCTTTAAGAGTAACATTGTCAAAGTCGACATATTGAAAATAGCTTGTCAGATCAGCTTGTTGCATAATTAACGATATACTTCGCTGTAGATCACTAGAAGGCAAATGAGTAGATAGTGTACTATTAGATACCACATCTTTATAAGCGTAAGTACTACTCACACTAATAAACAAGACAAAAATAACCAATCGCTCAAACAAAAACATTTAACTTAAAAAAACAACAGTATACAAAAAACATTAACTATTTTAACAAATATATGTGTTTTTAATAAGATAGAGGTTGAATAGAGGCGAATTATTACTCCTAATTAGGACAAAGTTAGAGGAGATTATTTGTTTGTTCGTATTCTCTTACAAATAAATCTAGAGCCTACACAAAAAAGCAACACCGATACTAGAACAGATAAGAAACTATATCTTACTGTATACCTTACTGATTCACTAAAAGTGTATGTACTCCACCCTGCTTCTCTGTCTACGAATAAAGAATGCGACTGGATTAATAACAATAAAACAACGATAACACTGTGAATAATTACTTGTGTTCTAAATGATTTAATTCGGGTAATAAAGATGACAAACGGTAGATAAAGCACACTACATATAAATGCTCCTTCTATTATTCCCTCTAAATATCCTGTCTTTAGATCACCTGATATATTGTCTTTAAACTTATACATAGCTACATAAGTCTGGCCAATAGAAATAACCATAAACAATATCAAATACAGTAATACACTCCTCCACTTATTCTTTGTTTTTAGATTATTCTGGCTCATCTTAAGTAGTATAAATTTTAATATCTTGTCCTTCTTTAAAAGAATAACACAATGTACGATAAACCTTTTGACATTATAAAATTTTACGCTGATAAACGTCAGTATATTCCATCGTATTTAGGTAGACAGAGCTGGATGAAAGAGACTGATGTACTACATACAGAGATAGATATCCCATTAGGACACTCGCGATATGGAGGACCTGTGATAGACCTACCTATAGGAGTAGAGCATCCTGAAGGGTTATTCTACGCAGGACAAATAGACTTAGCTCTGTTCTCTCCATTTGATAAAACAGGCTTACTTCCTAAAACAGGACAACTAATATTCTTCACAGACATACTGACTGATACGGGTAAAGTAATCTATGCTGATGTACCTAATAAAGAACTAGTAAGAGATATAGTAGAACATGACAACAACTTCTTCTATGGGGTACTAATTGATCAGATAAAAGCAGATATAGAATTATTCTCTGAGCGTTATAGAGAACCTGAGGACGAGTATGAAGAAGAAGATGTAGATGATAACGGGATGTATTGGGACTATTTCTCGGATGTTCGCACTTCTAAATTGTTCGGTATATTCACACATTGCCAATTGGGAAAAGAAGAAATAGAAGAATTTATTGACTCTGATAAAATCGTGCTATGGCAGGTAGGAGAAAATGATTTTAATGATGATGGTGTATTTAGTGTATTGATAAGGAAAGAAGATTTAAAACAATTAAACTTTGACAACTGTGAGTTTTATTGGGCACAGTCTTAATAGGAAAACTGGAAAAATAAACGAAAGAAATTCTTTTTAATCATATATCAATTATCTTTACTACTAGACTAAACCAAACACTTTATGACTATTAAAAGAACTTTACTAAGCTTGTTTGTACTAGCTTCATTAACAAGTATAGCACAAGAAAAAGAAGTTATTCCTTTCTCTTATAACAAGAATATCAATCAATACAAAGGGCTCTCTCCCATCTTAAATGCAGTAAAAGATCAAACAATAGTTGCATTAGGAGAAGGAACGCATGGTACTAAAGAATTTAATGATATAAGAGTAGAATTAATCAAAGACTTAGTTACTAATCACAATTTTAGAATTATCGCTCTTGAAAATGCCTATGGGGATACCTATATGATTAATAAGGTTATTAACTCTAATGGAGATTTACAAAAAGAGATGAAAGCAAACTTAGTCTCTGTATGGCAAACCAAAGAGATAAAGAACTTATTCTTATGGATTAGAGAATACAATAAAAAGACAAAAGATAAAGTTATCCTAACAGGCATAGACACTAACTTTCTTACTAATAGTGTGTCAATCTTACTAGGAGAAAAAGACCTAGCACACAATAAAACGTATTATGAGAACTGCTTAAAGTTATCCGATGCTGCTAAAGTAATTGACTTCAGCTGGAGTAACTCTAATAATTCATCCTATGAACCTAACTACGATAATTTAATCAAAGTAGGTACAGAAGCTTTTCAATTAACAAAAGAAATGACTGCTAAATATACAGACAAGCTCTCTACTGAATCGAAGGTGGCTTTGTATAATTTAGAATTAGGATTTAGAATGTTATATGAAGTAGGTCAAAGAAATGAAAATTATACGCGTGACTACGCTATGGCGGAAACAGCTATGAGAACACAATCTTTATATAACCAAAAGATGATTATTATCGCTCATAATGGACACATCGGTCTTACTCAATCTCTATTAGACCCTATGGGAGAGTATATCAAAAAACAATACGGTACTACGTTTTACTCATTGGGAACTTTTACAGCTAATGGTACTTATAGTGCCATGACAGATAATATAGATGTAAAGATAAGCAAGTATACTACTTATGAATTACCTCAAGTATTAGACAACTCTCTAGAACAACAGATGGAACAGTACCCTGAGAAGAACTACTTTGTTGACTTTAAAAGTGTACCTACAAGTATATTCGATACTCCTAAAAAGATGAATTGGATAGGATATAAAAGAATGACTCAAGAAGAACAAATAAAGTATATGACTATCAAAAATGTAAAACTAAGAGAACACTTCGACGGTTTTATCTTTATGAATACAACTAACGCTTCAGAACATATCAACTAAAAAAAACAGCCTGCCAATAATACATTTATAGCAGGCTGCTCTATTAATAACTCTTCTCAATACATTTTAATAAGCTATTAAAAGCTTTCTCGTCTATCTTCAGCTTTCTAAAGTCTGGTTCTTCTGGATCAAGAGCATTCATCGATTGATATATACCATCTTGTTGAGGTTGTATGATAAACCACGAGACTACGCTCTCCACCATTTGGGGCTTCTTAGGATTATCTGATAGATTGTTTCTTACATACGCTTTAATAATCACTGTCCCTCCAGTTGTATCTTCTATTCTCACATAATAATCTTTATTAGGATACTCAAAATCACTGTGTTTAATAATATTAGCTAATTGCGTATTACAATCTTGTGGGTTAGACGTTTTCTTAGTTTGACTAAATACGCTAACACATCCAATCAAAAAACAGATACTGATATAATAAAATACTTTGTTGTTCATCTTCATAACTCATATATTATTTTTAACCCAAAATACGCAATAGACATACAAAC
>JBOFGJ010000031.1:0-1111 GCA_051649065.1 Flavobacterium sp.
CTCCATAAGTAGGAGCGATATTATCACTAGCCATCGCCGTTAAGAAAAATTCATAAGGACCATAAGTCTTAGATGAGGTAAACAAGCGCAATAAAACGATAATCCAAACTCTTATAAAGTCTGGCAAACACACTATCTTTTCCTTCTTATTAAGGGCTCTTAATGCTAAAGCAGCTAGTTCTCTCTGACTCATCACATCAGGGCCTCCTACAGAACATTCTCTCTTGTTACCTTCCATTTTATCAATACACACTTTGGCTAGATCTCTACCATCGATTGGGTTTAGTTTTTTATCCCCTTTACCAAATAGAAACACTCTACCAGAGTTAGCCATCTTTAAGAAATCTTTCATATCAGAAAAGAAACCATTGGGTCTTATCACTCTATAATCTAAACCGGATTCTTTTAGTTTGTCTACAAAACCTTCCTTAGCCTTAAAAATATCAAGATGACGGAGTTTATCTCCATTAATAGCTGATACATATAAAAATCGCTCTACATCTGTAATACACCCTTGATGAAGAAGATTAAGATTTCCCTTATAATCCACATCCATATACGTCATCCCTTCTTTCTGTCTAGTGATACCAATGGTAGAAAATACATAATTTATACTAGTCATGCACCCAAGTAATGTTTCTGGTTTAGTCACCTCTGCTATAAAAAACTCATCAGCTAGAGATACTAATTCCTTTTGTTTTTCTGAACGAATAAGTGCTCTTACCCAATATCCTCTGTATTTTAACTCTTTTACTAGTTCTCTACCTAAATATCCTGTGGCTCCAGCCACTAGTACTCTCTTAGTCATAATCTTACTACTTTATTTGATTATGACAAAGTTAGAGGCTGTAATGGGTAAACACACTTGACAATCGTCAAGAAAACTTATCTAAACACTCTGGCTTTAATACGACTAAGTGTCTCTGGGGATACACCTAAGAAAGTAGCAATATACTGCTGAGGTACTCTTAAAAACAAATCTCCCTGATGGGATAACAAATCTTTATATCGCTCTTCTGCTGACTGGGTTACAAAACAGGCAATAATACGCTGAGCAGTCAAGAGTTCATTCTCTACTGCTATACGAGCAATAACTTCAAATACTGGTGAT
>JBOFGJ010000032.1:0-6306 GCA_051649065.1 Flavobacterium sp.
GACACAGAGACTACTGGCTTAGATCCTTTCACAGCAGAACTTGTGGGTATCGCTTTCTCATTTGAGAAAGGAACTGCATTTTATGTACCTGTACCTGAGAATCAAGAAGAAGCTAAAATATTTGTACAGCAATTCAAACCATTCTTTGAAGCAGAAAATATAGAGAAGATAGGGCAAAACCTTAAATATGATATCAAAATATTAAAACAATACGATATTCAAGTACAAGGCTCTATGTTTGATACAATGATAGCACATTATCTAATCAATCCTGATATGCGCCATAATATGGATGTGTTAGCAGAGACCTATCTTAAATATACGCCTCAACCTATAGAAGACCTAATTGGTAAAAAGGGAAAGAACCAAAAGACGATGCGTGACATTGATGTAGAACTAGTGAAAGAATATGCTGGTGAAGATGCTGACATCACGTTCCAACTTAAAGAGAACTTCGCACCTCAATTAGTCGAAACACATACGCAAGAGTTATTTGATACTCTTGAAATGCCACTAGTAAATGTACTAGCTGATATGGAAACAGAAGGTATTCGCCTAGACACAGATTATCTAAAGACATTATCTGAGACACTTAATGTAGATATCAAATTATTAGAGGAAAGAATATTCCTTGAAGCTGGAGAAATCTTTAATCTAGCCTCTCCAAAACAATTAGGAGACATCTTATTTGAAAAGCTTAAAATAGGAGGCGCTAAACCTAAGAAAACGAAGACAGGACAATACGCTACAGGTGAAGAAATATTAAGTGAACTAGCTCCTAAATATGAGATAGTACGAGACATACTAGACTGGAGACAGATGGTCAAGTTACAGAATACTTATGTAGATGCATTACCTGATCAAGTAAATATAAAAACTAATCGTGTGCATACAGAATACATGCAGGCAGTAGCAGCTACAGGACGTTTAAGTTCTAACAACCCTAACTTACAGAACATCCCTATCCGTACAGAGAGAGGTCGCCAAGTGAGAAAAGCATTTGTAGCACGTGATGAAAACTATGTACTACTAGCAGCCGATTATTCGCAGATAGAACTTCGCATCATAGCAGCACTAAGTCAAGAGCCTAATATGATGGAATCGTTCCAACGTGGAGAAGATATTCACCGTTCTACTGCTGCTAAGGTATTTAATGTACCTATAGAAGAAGTAACTAAAGAACAACGTAGTCATGCGAAGACAGTTAACTTCGGGATTATCTATGGAGTATCAGCATTCGGACTGAGTAATCAAACTAATCTCTCTCGCGCAGAAAGTAAAGAACTAATCGATGCTTACTATGAGACATATCCTAAACTAAAGAGCTATATAGCTTCTCAAGTAGACTTCGCTCGTGAAAATGGGTATGTACAGACTATCTTAGGACGCAGAAGATATCTTAAGGATATTCACTCGCATAATGCAGTAGTAAAAGGAGCTGCTGAGCGCAACGCTGTTAATGCTCCAATACAAGGTAGCGCTGCTGATATCATCAAGATAGCGATGATCAATATCAATAAAAGACTGAAAGCAGAGAACTGGAAGTCTAAAATGTTATTACAAGTACATGATGAGCTTGTATTCGATGCTCATAAAGAAGAGTTAGAGGCATTAAAGACAATGGTTAAAACAGAAATGGAAAACGCCTATAAACTTGACGTTCCATTAATAGTAGATCTAGGTACTGGTGATAACTGGTTAGAAGCACATTAATTAAATATTATATCTTAAAAAAGCTATTCAAAAAATTGAATAGCTTTTTTTATTTAGACTTATTCTTTATTACTTTTGCGTCAACATTATAACCTCATTTATATGAACGCAAAAATTATACTCTTTCTTTCATTAGTGGCTTGTGCATCATCATATGGACAAGAACTAAAATCTTCTCTAGACACAATTAATAATGCCTTAGAAGATATTGTTATTGTTGCAAATAGAAAGCCCACTAAGATATCTGATATACCTGGTACTGTTTGGATTATTCAACCACAGCAAATTCAACAACAATATAAAAATGGTGTTCCTTTAAAAGAGATGCTTGCAATACTCGTTCCAGGATTAGACATCGGTAGTCAAGGACGTTCTAATTATGGGCAAAATATGAGAGGTAGATCAATGTTGGTAATGATAGATGGTGTATCACTTAACAGTTTGAGAAGTATCAGTAGACAATTAGATGCTATTGATCCTTTTAATATTGCTAAGATTGAAGTGCTTTCTGGAGCAAGTTCTATATATGGGGGTAATGCTACTGGTGGGATTGTGAATATTATTACTAAACAAGCTCAAAATTATGGTTGGAGTGGGGATTCTGAAATATCTGCTCGAAGTGGATTAGCAGGAACAAAAGATAGAGATTTGAGAGTAGCACAATCTTTAAACTATAAAAATGATAAGTTTTCTACACGTATATCTGCCGCACTGCAAGATAATGGTGCTACTTATGATGCTAATCGCGACCAGATTATGGCAGATATAGCACAGACAGACTTACAATACAACCGAACATTAGATCTAATGGCGACAGCAACATATGATATTAATGATCAACACAGAATCACTGGATTAATCCAATATTACAACTCAAGCTTTCAAGGGGACAGGAGTGCATACCTAGGAGATAATCTCGGAGCTTTTACTAATGCTGATCCTAGTCAAATAAGTATGCGCGATGGCTTCTATACAGATCACAAACCTGGTACAGAACGCTTCATGGCTTCCCTAGGGTACAATGGCACCAATATATTAGGAGGCCAAGATCTTTATGTACAAGTAGCGCATAGATCAGAGAATCTTACTTTCTATCCTTTCCCAGGTACTGTAAATCTACCTAACGAAAAAAGGACTTATATGTCTGCTTCACAACAGGATACTAAGTATTCAGGTATCAAAGCGGTATTGACTAAAGATCTTAACTTTCTAAAGTTTACCTATGGAGTAGATTTGGATTTTGAAAAATTTGAAGGTAAACAGAATGTATTCAATCATGCTAAATCATTAGAAAGTGGTGGACTAGTGAA
This sequence comes from Flavobacterium sp., assembly GCA_051649065.1. Taxonomy (GTDB): domain Bacteria; phylum Bacteroidota; class Bacteroidia; order Flavobacteriales; family Flavobacteriaceae; genus Flavobacterium. Next base: position 3,024 of record JBOFGJ010000032.1, read on the forward strand.
TAAAACTGATTTTACTATTCCAAGATACCCTACCAATAACTCATTTAGTTTTGCTGGATATGCACAAGCAGTCTATAATGTCACGAATCAATTCCAGTTATCAGGAGGAATTAGATTCCAGAGTATTAATATTAAGATTGATGATATTATAGGCTCAGTTCAGAATACGCAAGTTCATATGGGCTATGGTAAATCTGCAGATGTAATACCAGGAGGTCGCAGTTCTTATAATATGACAACTACTAATTTTGGTATATTATATAAGCCCACTAGTAATCAACAAATATGGGCTACTTTTTCTCAAGGAGTTAGTTTAGCTGATCCTTCTAAGTATTATGGATATGGAAACTATAAGTTAGATGGCGTTACACAAAATTGGGATTTACAATCAAGTCTAAATGTGAAAGACCAGCCTTTAAATGGAATAAAAACGAATCAGTACGAATTAGGATACCGCTTTAAAACGGACAATGGTTTCAAAGGACAAATATCAGGTTTTATAAGTCGTTCAGACAAGAATTTATCAGTTGATAGAAAGAATTTTCAAGTCTTGTTATTAGATCAGAATCTAAGGAATATGGGAATAGAAGCAGAGCTTTCTTATACTAATAATGGTTTTTATGTAGGTGCTAATACTTTGATTATTTCTTCTGAAGTAAAACAAAACAACGATTGGACTAAACAAGATATAACTAATGCTAGTCCTTCTAAGGTGGTAGGTTATACAGGATATTCTTTTAATAACTGGTCATTCAGATTGCAGAGTACACAAAATTTAAAGTTGTCTGATGATACAGATAATGTTATTAAAGCGTATAATACTGCAGATTTAATGGTTGGTTATAAACTTCCTTTTGGAAATCTAAATTTAGGAATTCAAAATTTGTTTAATACAGATTATCAAAGTATTTGGAGCAAAAGATCACAGACATTATACTCTGTTTATAATTTACCTGCATTGTTTGATTATAACGGAAGAGGTAGAACATTTACACTAACATACTCTTATTCATTTTAAACTCACTTAAAATTATATAAAACCACATAACCTTTCCTTTTTAAGGAAACTAGTGTAAATATTTATACTAATTCTAATCAGAAATATCCATTAATATTACTATTCAAATTATTCTATCTTTGCTTCGATTTATAAATAAACCATAAGATGAAAAAGTTACTAGGAAGAATAATGTTAGGAATTACTGGGTGGAAATATGCTCCTAATAACTTTGATCCCAAAAAAGAAAGAAAGACTGTGCTGATATGTGTACCTCATACTTCTAATTGGGATTTTTATTACGCATTAGCATGCTTCTGGATTATGGGAGTGCCTATCCGTATGTTTATAAAAGACTATTATACCAAAGCTTGGTTTGGTTTTTTCTTTAGAGCACTAGGATGTATTGGTGTAGATAGAACCAAGAGACAAAATCTTGTAGAATATGCTGTTAATGTGATTAACACAACAGATGATATTGCTATCATTAATACTCCTGAGGGTACTAGAGGATACTCTGATAAATGGAAACAAGGCTTTTATCATATTGCTAAGTCTGCTAATGTTCCTATAGTGCTTGGGTATGCAGATTATAAGAAAAAGGAATGTGGTATTATTAAATTAGTACATATCGAAGACAAGACATTTGAACAAGTATTAGACGAAATAGCTCCTCATTATACTGCAGAAATGGCAAAGTTCCCTGAAAACTACAATCCAAAACTATACTAGAAGATATATTAACCCCACATTACGCATTAGCCAAATACTATAAAGCAATTCTACTTCAGACCTATTTTGTATAATTACTTTTCGTTTATATGTCTATTGCATAATCTGGGTTAAAGAGAATGACTTTTGCAGTCATTCTCTTTTTTTATACCATTACCACACTATATAGATGAATCTATTTACTAACATTAAAAACACATTTACACAACTGTGCTACTTAGCAAATATTCTTCTTCAAACTACTCTAAAATAGTAACCTCTACCTCCTGTTCAAAAGTTCCCCACTCAAAACTGAAAAACAGCTGAATGCGGTAGAGTCCTTTAGAATAAACCACTTGTTCAGAAAAAAGGTCAATAGAAATTCTCTCTCTAAAGCCAGCGGAAATAGAATGCGAACGTTGAACAAGATTTACATTTCCCATATCCAATTTAATCCAGTCATCAGACTCAAATTTACTTATCTCATAAACTGATTCTGTAGTAATATCAACATCTGAATTATTAAGAATCAAGACCTCTAAAGTACTAGGAGCCGAATCATAAGTCTCTTTATCGACCTGAATAGATACATTCTTAATCACATCGTCCATCTCTACAAAAGCAACATCAGGTAGTCGATGATAAAACATTTCCTCTTCTACACTGACCTCGCTTTCTTCATCTACTAATGAGATATCCTGTTCAGAAGTACTCTCCCTATTATTACACCCCATTCCAGTAACAGAAAGGAAAAGAATAGACCAAAACATATAAAATTTATTCATCAGAATCCACAATTAAACATCTAATTTACTCAATTACTGTAAGTTATTAGTTTTTATTTTTAAAAAAAAGTATATTAGCACTCTTTAGAAAAGAGAAATAAAAAAGACAACGAACGATAGAGGTAAAGAATGCCGATACGTTTGTTAGTCAAACATTTGAGAGCCAATATTTTCGAAAAAAGGAAGTAGAAATTTGTAAAGTACAGAAATAATTGTACTTTTGCACTCCCTTAATTGGGAATGGAATGTTTAATTAAATACAAATTTATTGTGGAAAGTTTAAGCTACAAGACAGTATCGGCTAACAAAGCTACTGCTCAAAAAGAGTGGTTAATTGTTGACGCTGAAGGTCAAAATTTGGGACGTCTTGCTTCAAAAGTTGCAGTACTTTTAAGAGGTAAACACAAAACAAATTACACACCGCACGTAGACTGTGGAGACAACGTAATCGTTATCAATGCAGAAAAAATCAACCTAACTGGTAATAAACTAGAGGAAAAGACGTATATCCGTCACACTGGTTACCCAGGAGGTCAAAGATCATTAACTGCTAAAGTAATGCAACAAAAGAACCCTGCATTATTAATTGAGAAAGCAGTAAAAGGAATGTTGCCTAAAAACAAATTAGGAGCACAATTATTCCGTAATTTAAATGTTAATGTGGGCGCTGAGCACAAACATGAGGCTCAACAACCTAAAGCCGTTAATTTAAACGAAATTAAGTAATGGGAGTTATTCACAAAATCGGTAGAAGAAAAACCGCTGTTGCTCGTGTTTATGTTTCAGAAGG
>JBOFGJ010000033.1:0-2363 GCA_051649065.1 Flavobacterium sp.
GTAGATTAAAATAATAGCTCCAGTCTTCACTAAACGTATTTAAACTATTGTTTTCATACAATAGTTTACCTGTAGAGTCATAAACCTTAAACTCACTTATATTAGAATGAAAATAAGGATGTTTATTAATTACTTTAAAAGTTACCTCTCCTGATATATTTCCATTTTTGATTTGTCCTAATAAGGTTACATTAGAGTAAAAACTATAAAAAGGACCTAGTAATTCTATTTCTAAGGTAGCTTTCATAGCAGGGTTAGTTTTGCTAGATGCTATAATACTAAACTTACCCTTTTTTCCTTTTACTGTACTAATTAACCCATATTGATCCACACTTGCCATACTAGGATCAGAAGACTTAAGATCTAATGCTAATGAATTCAATTCATAGGGTGTTACCATTATTGACATCTGAGAACTTTCACCTGCGATAATCTGTTTCCCATCTATACCCATTGGTAAACCTAAGTATATATCTGTTACCTCATTCGGTATCACATCAACCTCAACAGTAGCTTTTACTCCACTAGGTGCTATAACTGTAAGAATGGCTTGTCCTTCTGATTTTGCTTCTACAAAACCGTTATTATCTATCTTAGCTATATTTTCATTAGAGCTCTTCCACACAAAATTCGACAGATTCTCTGTGTAAGGAAAAGGTTGTATTGTATATTGATAACTACGGCCTTTTAATAATTTGTTTCCGTACCATGGAGAGACAATATTTATAGATGTAGTTCCTATACCTGTAGAAACCACTCGCATGATAACTCTAATATTCTGTTCTACTAGATCTGCTAAAATCTCCGCATCCCCATCATTATGAATAGTAATAATACCTTTTTTAACACTAATAAAATTAGACCCTGCACTTCCCCAGACTATCTTATTCCTATCTATATTCTCTGTGATTAAATATTCATTAATATCTAAGGTCTTTATTTTTTTTGCATCGACATAAATCACTTCTTTTGAAAAATACATCTTCATCTGATCCACAACAACTAATATACTAGCCTCTTGATCAGTATTTTTTATCTTTGCATTAATAGTAACTTCACCTTGACCTAAAGCTTTTAAAACACCATTGTTTACTTTAACGACATCATTGTTTGAGCTTGTCCAAAGAACCTTGTCTTTAGATATGTTCTCCAAAATAAGCAGACTATTAAGGTCATAATCTTTATCTTTAGAACTAATCATGATTTGTTCTTGTTTAAAGGAAACTCTAGAATCACTCACAATAATTTTTAAACTAGCTTTTTTATCTGTATCCTTTATTCCTATAGTGATAATCGATTCACCTTTAGCCTTAGCTTTGACAATATCTTTATTTACCTCTACTATCTCAGGATTACTACTATCCCAATAAAGCTCAGACAAACTTACATTACTAAGTATCAATTGATCTAGAAGACTTATCTGTTCTGATTTAAGAAGTTGCTTTTGATTTATTTTAAGTTCTATAGAAATCTTCTTCTGTTCTACCGTTTTCTTTCGATCATCATCAGATGAACAGTTTAAAAATAGAAATGAAAAAAACAACAGCAAGATAATTTTAAATCTCATAATGTTTAAGTTAATATTAACAGCAGCTAAATTAACCAAATAATCAATTCTAAAAACAAAACATGCAAAAAAGCATACATACTGATACTTTTTGTCTAAAAACACAATAATAAACAAAGATTTCACAATATAAAGTATTATTTAATTTCCTCAGGATCATGATATCCATATACATTGACATCTGGGTGCGTTACCACAAATCGTTTGATTACCTCTAATGACGCTATTCTTAAATCATTATCATCCGCTCTAGCGCTCGTTAACTGATGTATAGGGTGATTAGGGTTAGTTAGTTCTTCTCTTAGATAATAAGCATCGCCTACATATAACCACCACTGCTGCTGTGCATAGTACACTACCCCACAGTGACCTAAAGTATGTCCATATAAAGGTGTCAAGTAGACCTTTACTTCTGCTATATCAAGCTTTATCACTTTTAACCCATTCCATAGTTCAGTATAATCCGCATACATCACTAATTCGGAATCTTCAGGAAGGAGTGTTCTCACGTACCTAGGATTAGCTGATAGATAGTTATCATATTCTGCTTTACTCAGGTGTACTCGTGCGTTAGGAAAGTCAATTATTCCTCCGATATGATCACAGTCTAAGTGAGACAGTATGATATCTGTTACATGGCTTGGGTCTAACCCCTTTCTTCTGATTTGCTCTACAGCTGTGCTATTTGCATCTAATCTAAACCCTACTGCATCTATTAACTCAGGCGTTAATCTAGACTGTGCTAAATCACAGTCTCGTAGCCCTACCCCTGTATCAATCAGTATTAATCGATCTC
>JBOFGJ010000034.1:0-1836 GCA_051649065.1 Flavobacterium sp.
GATTAATGAGATTAGTATCTTGCATAGTCAAATATTACTTCAAGATAAAACACGAGATATAGCAGGTATTGCTTTTGAATTAAAGTACAATTCACCTTCTTACTTTACTCGTTTGTTTAAAAAGGTGACAGGTTATTCACCAAGTGATTATCGCAAACATAAGTTTATCTTATAGATATAGCTTCTGACCAATGGCATTAGTCATTTAAAAGGGATTGCTACATCATAGATCAACAAGTTTTCTATATTTTAGCTTATATAGCCAAAATATTATGCAGATTATTACATTAGAAAACGTTGATAAAGCTTTAATTCATCAGGTCATCAATGACTCTTTTGCGGATTATATAGAACCTTTTTCACTTACCTTAGAACAACTGAAGTTTAAGATCCATGCAGAACAAGTAGATCTATCCTTATCTGTGGGAGTACAGGATAACGGAAAATTAGTTGCCTTTATACTACATGGTATTCAGTTAGAAAACAACCATCTATTAGCCTATAATGGAGGTACTGGTGTTATTTTAGAGTATAGAAAGCAAGGATTAGTCCAAAAAATGTACGCTTTTTTAGAGCCTGTTTTTCAACAGCGCAAAGTCAAGAGAATTATATTAGAAGTAATACAGGAGAATATTGCTGCTATAAGCTCTTACCAACGTTTAGGGTTTACTGTATCCAGACGATTTAACTGCTATGATGGAATATTAAGACAAGATATCCAATCAAGTCAAACGTTTGATATAAGACCACTATCTCTTATTAAATGGGCAGAAGTAAAGCCTTTTTGGGATATTACCCCAGCGTATCAATGTAGTGAATCTCTTATCGAGCAAGTGCTTGATGAGGTTAATAGTTTAGGTTTATATGTAGAAGATAAATTAGTAGGTTATATTGTATTTAATCAGCTAAGACATCGTATATATCAACTTTCGGTTGATTCTAATTACAGAAATAAGGGATACGCAAAAGCTTTGTTAGGGGAGGTCGCTCAAGTATTTAATCAAGAAGAAATCTCAGTTAATAATGTAGATGAGCGCTCTATAGAGCTAAATGCTTTACTAAAGAGTTTCGGACTTGTAGATACTGTTGTTCAATTAGAAATGGAGAGGGTTATAGAATAAAAAGATGATTTACCATAAATAAAGAATGGGAGTAGAACTAATGTTTTACTCCCATTCTTTATTTTATAAAGGGTACTATTTTTCGTAGATTTTATCTATAGCAGCGTTCATCGCATCTTTAATCTGTTGTCTTCCTTCTTCGCTGTGTAAGTCTATACCACAGAAGTGTCTACCGTTGTGCTCTGCGTATAAGTTAAGATAGTATGCTCCCGAAACTAGGATAGCCATTAATGCGCGATAGTCAGTAGCTTTATCGCCAAAGTGTATGTCTGATACATTTTTAAAAAGAACTTCTCCTACTTCTTCTTGTTTTTCTACAATATTGCCAAGTGAATCACGGTCTTCGGATAATTGCCATAACATTAGCTTTTGGAATTCTTTGTTTTTTTGGACAAAATCATATTGTTCAGCTAATAGTTGTTTACCCATTTGTTTTCCTCCATCATTACTAGCTACTTCTAATACTTTATTAGGTTCTATGTTGTTCCAGAAGTATTGAGAATTGATATATTCATCTAGTAGTTGCTCGGTACCACCAAAGTAGTTATAGATAAGTTTTTTGTCCAGTCCTGCCGTGGCAGCAATGTCATTTACTTTAAGGGCTGAGTAACCTTTTTCTTTTAATATAGTTCCGACTGCTTGAAGTAATTCTTCTTTGCTTTTTTCTTTGTTTCTCTCTCTAGTTCTTCCTGTTTTTTCTGTCATAATAACTAAG
>JBOFGJ010000035.1:0-1369 GCA_051649065.1 Flavobacterium sp.
CTATCGCTGTATTATTAGTATATGGTGGACACCTAGTATTAGGTGAAGGTACCCTAACAGGAGCTTCATTTATTGCTTATATCGGTATGGCTTATAATATCCTTACACCTGCTAAAGCGATGTCTAAAGCATCTTACGCACTTAAACGTGGTAATGCTGCTGCAGAACGTGTACTACAGGTATTAGAAGAGAATAATCCTATCACAAGCAAAGAGAATGCGATTGCTAAGACAAGCTTTGAAGAAGCTATTACAGTAGAGAATATTTCGTTTAAATATGAAGATGACTATGTTCTTAAAGACTTCACATTGACTGTTCCTAAAGGAAAACAGGTTGCATTAGTAGGTCAGTCTGGTAGTGGTAAGAGTACAATCGCTAATCTATTAACTAGATTCTGGGATATCAACGAAGGAACTATTAAAATAGACAACCAAGATATTAAAGATGTTGAGTTAACTGATTTAAGAAACCTTATTGGTTTAGTAACACAAGACAGCATCTTGTTTAACGATACAATCAAAAACAACCTAAAGTTAGGGAAAGAAGACGCTACAGATGAACAAATTATCGATGCGCTTAAGATAGCTAATGCGTATGAATTCGTTAAGGATTTACCAAATGGCATAGAGACTAACATCGGAGATGCTGGTAATAAACTATCTGGTGGTCAGAAGCAACGTCTATCTATCGCACGTGCAGTACTTAAGAATCCTCCTATTATGATTTTAGATGAGGCTACATCAGCCCTAGATACAGAAAGCGAGAAATTAGTACAGGTAGCGTTAGAAAATATGATGAAGAATAGAACTTCTATCGTTATTGCTCACCGCCTATCTACTATCCAAAAAGCAGACTTAATAGTCGTGATGCAAAAAGGAAAAATAGTAGAACAAGGAACACATGAAGAGTTAATCCAACAAAACGGTACTTATTCTAAATTAGTATCCCTACAAACATTAGAATAGATGTATAAAGACAGTAAAAACATCTTACTACCACTAGATCCAGAAACAATAGTGTGGAAGTACTTAGATTTGTCTAAATTCTTAGATCTATTGCTGTCTAACAAACTATTTATGTCTCGTTCTGACAAATTTGAAGATCAGTATGAGGGTACGTTTAGTGAGCCTACATTTGAAGAAATTAAAAAGATTAGTAAGGATAATCCAGACTTTCTACATTACTATAAACAAAAGAGAAAAAACATAGTGATTAGTAGCTGGCATATCAACGAATACGAATCTTTTGCTATGTGGCAAATATTTACTAAAAACAAAGAAGGTATTGCTATTCAATCTACTGTTGAGCGCTTACAGAAAGCGGTAAATGCAGAGTCTAGAATAGACCAATATATCGGAGAAGTGAACTA
>JBOFGJ010000036.1:0-3249 GCA_051649065.1 Flavobacterium sp.
GCTGAGGCTGTCACTCAACAACAGTATGATCAAGTAAAAACAGAGTATCAAGCAGCAAAAGCGTCTTACGAAAGCTTAATCAAACAACAGAATACAACCAAGTTATCAGTGAATGAGATTCAGACTCGTATAGCACTAAATGATGCTGATATTAAACGTACCAAAGCAATGCTCGATATGGCTAAGCTAAACTTGTCTTATACTGTGATTACTGCTCCTTATGATGGAGTAATGGGAAGGCGACTAATCAATGAAGGGCAACTTCTCTCTCCTAGTCAGCAGATCACCACTATCGTTAGAGATAACGAGAAATGGGTAACAGCTAACTTTCTTGAATCCCAAATGGGCAATATACAGATAGGCGCTATAATCGATATGACTGCAGACGCTGTAAAGGGAAAACACTACGAAGGAAAAGTAACTGCTATCTCTGCTGCTACAGGATCTAGATATTCTAGTATGCCTACGGACAACTCAACAGGTAACTTCGTGAAAGTACAACAGCGTATCCCTGTACGTATAGAGTTCACTGAGACAAATGATATACATGATATCGCTAGCCTTAAGGCAGGAATGAATATGAATATACAACTAGCTAATTAATTAGGAATTAAAAATTAGGAATTAGGAATTGTTGACTTTCAGTCATAAGGTGATACACACACTTTACATTAATACAATAAAGAAAAAAACGCGTAATTAACAAAAAAGTGATCAGCCCTCTATATTTAAGTTCATTAAATATTACATATGAAAAACGAGAATATAGTACAGACTTAAAGCTATGCTTTTGTTATTCGAATGGTCAACACTTATAAGTACCTAACTATAGGAATTAGAAATTGTTGACTTTCAGTCATAAGGTGATATAGACACTTTACATTAATACAATAAAGAAAAAACACGTAATTAACAAAAAAGTGATCAGCTCTCTATATTTAAGTTCATTAAATATTAAATATGAAAAACGAGAATATAGTACAGGCTAAAAGCTATGCTTTTGCTATTCGAATGGTCAACACTTATAAGTACCTAACTAGTAGTAAAAAAGAGTTTATATTAAGTAAGCAATTGCTCCGTAGTGGAACATCTATTGGCGCAAATATAGAAGAGGCTATTGGAGGACAATCAGACAATGATTTCTACGCTAAACTCTATATCTCCTATAAAGAAGCTCGTGAGTCGCGATATTGGATAAAATTATTAACTGACACCAACTATCTAACGATAAAAGAGAGCACAAGCCTTTTGGCGGATATAGATGAGTTACTTAAAATAATAGGAAGCATACTGAAGACAATTAAAAGCAAAAAGACAATAATATATAATCTATTTAGGGATAAACTAAGGAAGTACACACAGTACATAATTCCTAATTATTAATTCTACACTATGTATAACAAAAGATTATTTCACACCTGGGTACCCAAGCCTATTATGTTGTTACTTATCACACTGATAGCCTTTGTGTTCTTTTGTATCAGTGGGATATACACAACCAACATCACTTATCTAGTAGGAAGTACAGGGGCATCGACAGAATACTACCTATGGGCGAACTATGCCTATGCGATAGGACTCGGTACAGTGATGCCATTAGTGGTTAGAATAAAAGCAAGGTTCAGAACCAAAGAGATACTCGTGACCTCATTAACTATGCTAGGTATTCTATACGTGATACAAGGCACGACACATAACCCCTATATCATCATCGCGTGTTCATACCTGATGGGAGTGTTTAAGATGGCGGGGATGATGGAAGTCGTCCTTCCCCTTATGATGCTTCTAAGTGTAGGGGGAAACAGAGGAATATTTTATAGTGTTTACTATTCTGTATTACTTATCGTCACACAATTATCAGGATACTATATGGCTAAGTTATCCTATCTATATAATTGGCAAATCGGTTATATGCGGTTTGCGATTATGTGTTTCTTTACCGCATTAGTATGTGTTATCTTTCAACATAACAAACGCTTTATGCGCAAAGTCCCTTTTATCTATATCGATTGGTTAAGTGTACTGCTGTTTAACTTCACCTTTATGATCTTAGCCTATATCCTAGCCTTCGGTAAACAGCAGGCGTGGTTTGACTCAGAGATCATACGCTACTGTACACTGCTATTCGGGATACTGCTGTTTATATTTGTCTTGCGTCAGCAAATCGTCAGAAGACCATTCTTACCACTTGCTGCCTTTAAGAAAGCGAATGTGAGACACGGTGTTATTATGTTATTGTGCTTAGGGATGTACCTAGCCACAGCTACGATACAGAACATCTTCGCAGTAGGCATATTAGGATATGACCCAGTGACTAATGCCTCTTTAAACACATTACTAATACCAGGACTGATAGCAGCAGCATTCGTCTGTTATAATTGGTATAAGAACGAACTACCTATCCGCATGCTTATCTTCTCAGGATTCTCTGGGTTTATGCTCTACAGCGTAGCGATGTACCTGTCAATGGCTACAGAATTCAGTTATTCTATGTGGTACTTGCCGATGTTCTTTAAAGGATATGGTATGGGTGTTATATTTATCGCTACTTGGTACTACACCTTAGACAAGCTAGATATCGCCATTATGTTAGGGTTAATAGGCTTTGCAGTAGTTTGGCGTACGTTTATCGCTGTAGGTATCTTTAGTGCGTTATACTCTTGGGTACAATATCAACTCCAGATCCAGAGTCTTAATAACTTGGCTGTATACTTAGATGATGCTGTGCTACTACGAGCAGGATCAGGCATTAGTTTACCTTTAGTTCAACTCAATGGAGTCTTAGCCGCGACTAAGACCTTATATGGATATATCAATCTGGCTAGTATAGGTGTACTACTCTATGTACTATTCCATCACTTCGGTAGAATACGCACCCTTAAAACAAGAGTGTACATCAATAAACTTGGCGAGCTTATTATGAGCAAAAAAGACCGCAAAAGCATCGAAAAACAGCTTTCGTAGTATTTATATATTTGCGCTTTAAATCCCTAGTTTCATAAGTTATGTGCTAGGGATTTTTTATGGTTAAGAAGAAAAGCGATTACAAAAATTTGTAATCGCTTTTTTTAATACACCAACCCCCTTAAGTTGTGATTGCACACCAAATCTGTGTACAGTACCAACGTGTGGTATGAAGTTAATCGTGTAATCGCTGTTGTGATTGCACACCAAATCTATGTACAGTACCAACGACGAATTAGCTACTATCGCTACTCCATTTGTTGTGATTGCACACCAAATATTCAT
>JBOFGJ010000037.1:0-6254 GCA_051649065.1 Flavobacterium sp.
TCCTTGATAAATTCATTAGAGATAGCCTGTCCGTGCGTAGATACTTCTATTTTTTGATCTGCTGGTTTTACTCCAAATACATCATGGATAATCCCAAAACGAGATCCCTTACCATAAGCACTTAAGCGTCCCTCGTTAGCTAACACTACTAGAGCTGTCTTATCAGACTTCGCAGTAGCTTCATTGATCTTAGCCACACGCTCATCTATCGCTTTAAGCTCCTGATCTACCTTTTCTTCTTTTCCAAATAACTTACCTATCGTACGTTGATTCGCTTTAAAAGAATTCATATAATCCTTCGTATCTATATCTAAGTTAATCGTAGGAGCTATTTTACTAAACTCATCATACATAGACGCAGTACGTGCAGAGATAATGATAAGTTCTGGTTCTATAGCATTTACTTTCTCCATATTAGGTTCTTTAATACCACCTACATCAGAGATATTTTTATCCTCAGCATATTTACCTAAGTATGCTGGTATATTTCCCATAGGAGCACCTTTAAACTCAATGCCTAAATCCTCAAACGAATCCATCGTTCCATAAGTTAGAATCACTGTATTTTTAGGATTTACATTTACTTCTGTAGTACCTGATAAATGCTGTACCGATACTTTCTCTACATTTTCACTTGTAGTCTCTGTCTTATTCTCTTTACAAGAAGTAAAGATTAAAGCTGAAGCCGCCACGCAGCTTATTAAAAATTTGCTCATAACCACTCTATTGATTAAAATTATTTAAAGTATATACACACTTTATTGTTACAGTTATCTACGATCGTCATATCTATATCGAAGACTTCTTTCATAATATCTTCTCTAATAATATCATCTGTCAGTCCGAAGTGAATAATCTTATGATCCTTAACTGCAGCAATATAATCTGCATACGAAGACGCATAATTAATGTCGTGCACTACAATAATTATCGTTTTTCCATAGTCATCTGCTAAGACACGAAGTATCTTCATAATCTCAACAGAGTGTTTCATATCTAAGTTATTCAGAGGCTCATCTAATAAGATATACTCTGTATCTTGTGCTAATACCATCGCTAAGAAAGTGCGCTGACGCTGCCCACCGCTCAGCTCATCTATATACTGATCCTCTATATCTGTCATCCCCATAAAAGAGATGCTCTCAGCTACCTTTTCTTTATCTAAAGCAGTCATTCTTCCTTGTGAATGAGGAAAACGACCGAACTCCACTAACTCCTTTACCGTTAGGCGTACATTAGGATGATTTGCTTGTTTTAAGATAGAGAGTTTCTTAGCGAAATCTCTATTCTTAAAATTAACTATGTCTTTATCTAATAAATTTATTTGTCCTGAATCTTTAGCCACTAAGCGACTAATGATAGACAGTAAAGTACTCTTCCCTGTACCATTTCCCCCTACTAAGCAGGTAATCTTCCCTTTTGGAAAAGAAACTGACACATCATTTAAGATCATCTTCTCTCCATATAACTTAGATACATTCTTTACCTCTATCATCCTCTGTTACTCTTTAATAATAAATAAATAAAATATACTCCTCCTACGAAGTTTATAATAATACTAATAGTCGTACTCATATTAAATAGGTGCTCTACTAGATACTGTCCTCCTATTACAGTTACAGCTGTTAGTAGACAACATACAAGTACCATATGACTGTGTTTACTACTCTTGACTAACTCATAAGTTAAGTTAGCTACTAAGATTCCTAAGAATGTTATAGGTCCTACTAAAGCAGTAGAGATAGCCACCATCACTGATATAATCAGTAGATTGCCTTTGATTACCTTGTGATAATCGACACCTAGGCTTATCGCATTCTCTCTTCCTAAACTCAATACATCAAGCTGTCTGAAATACTTAATCCCTATCAACATCGATACAACAAGCAAGACTGCTGATATACCAAGTAGGTTAAGATTAATCTTATCAAATGAAGCAAACATCGCTGACTGTATCATTAAGAACTCATTAGGATCTATTAACATCACGATGAAAGAAGAAAAACTCCTAAACAAGGTTCCCATTAATAATCCTACTAAAAGCAAGAGATACATACTCTTACTCTCTCTTTTAAACACTAGATAGTACATGATTAAAGAGAACCCTAGCATCAGCACCACTGATATCGCGAAATTAGTTTCTGAATTAAGTACTTGGAATGTTCTATCACCATACATCAACACTAAGACAGACTGTATTAATAGATAGAATGAGTCAAACCCCATAATCGATGGTGTCAATATTCTATTAGCTGATATGGTTTGAAATATAATAGATGAGTAGCCTATCGCAAATGAAATTAAGATCATCGCAATAACTTTATATCCACGTCTAGGCAATACATAATCAAGCTTCGTCCCCGTGAATGTGAACATATAGATAGCAATCAATAACATTAAAACGACTGCTAAAACTGTAATAATCTTTCCCTTATACATTTTTCGCTCGTTTAAATATTAGTAATAAGAATATCACACCTCCGATAATACTTACGGTTAACCCAATCGGTATTTCATAAGGTGCTATTAACAGCCTGCTGATGATATCACAGATCATTAGAAAGATAGCTCCTATCAATGCGGTGTAGCTGATAGTCTTCTTTAAATTATCTCCAAACATCAGACTCACAATATTGGGAATAATAAGTCCTAAAAACGGAATCACACCTGCTGTCAATACTACTACCGTAGAAGTTATCGCTACAAATATCAATCCTAAGTAAGTAATTTTCTTGTGATTTAATCCAAGACTACTAGCCGTCTCTTCTCCTAGCCCCACTATGGTAAATTTGTTTGCATATAGATAACTTAAAAGTACTATAGGCACTCCTAAGTATAAGATCTCATAGTTACCCTTAATAATGGAAGAAAAGTCTCCGATCAACCATCCCTCCATATTTTGAACAAGGTTAGATCTATAGGCGAAAAATGTAGAAATAGCGTTCAATATATTACCAAATACTATCCCCACTAAAGGAATAAAGATAATATTACGCATTTTTATTTTACTTGATATCTTTAAGAATACAACGCTTGCTATTAGCGCTATCGCAAATGACAATACCATCTTATACATCATCCCTCCTCCAGGAAACAACATCATACTAAACAGTATCCCCATCTTACACGCATCAAGTGTTCCCATCGTAGTAGGTGATACGAACTTATTCATAGATATCTGCTGTACGATTAACCCAGATATACTCATACCGATACCTGCTATCAACACAGAGATCATCCGCGGCAACCTACTTACTAATATAACCAACATTTCATCCTGAGTTAGTCGGTGAATATCAAAAATAGAGATATCCTTCACACCAACAAAAACAGAAATAAAAGAAACTATAATCAGTATAAGAATTAATACTATTCTTATCATTTACTCCTATATTTTTATTTAGAATCAAATTAAATAATGACAAATATAAAAAAGTAAACTTGCTAACAAAAGAAAAAAGCTTTTCAAACACAGGAAATACAAAGACTTAGATTATCAGTCTAATAATTTTAGTACTATTTATCTTATGCATACCCAAAAATAAACACGGCTTATTTAAATTAATTAAAAATTATAACGGTATCACTAAGGTTATGACAAATCGACCTATTTTAAAAAACACTACTAATAAGTACACAACTTTCGTACGATCATAGAGAGTTACTCATAATACATACTGCATTAGACACTATATTCATCATTGCCCTTACCCCTATTATTCTCATTTAATAATAAGTCTACGAATACTCTTACTCCCTTCTTATGGTAGCTATCCTTTAATTGGATCACTACAGCCTCTCGCTTCATATCTATATCCGTTATCGGAATTGCTTTCAAGTTAGACTCGTTATCTACCGTGGCGTGAGTTAGAATAGTCTGATAAGCCCCTAGCTCCACTAAGTCTATAATCATAGAAGTCTGATTAGTCTCTATCGCTATGTTGGGTTTTACACCATATTTCTTAAATTCTCTATCTAAAAAATCACGTGTACTAAACCCTAATACAGGTAGGGCAAGTCTATACTGTTCTATATCTTTTAGCTTGATTCCTTTAAGCTTCCCTAACTCCGAATCCTTAGCCACCATAAGTGCCATATCCGAAGTCAAAACAGACTCATAAATAAGATTTTCTTCATGTACTCCGTCAAAGTAAGTAAGTGCAAAATCAATCTTTTGTTTTAATAGATCATCCATTAGTTCATTAGTCGTACCGAATGTCACCTCTACCTTTACTTCAGGATAAGAGTCATTAAATATCTTTAGAGAAGACAAAGCTAATGACTTCAGTCCCCATGTCAGCCCTATTCTTAACACCCCTGTCTTTAGTCCTTCTAGATCTTCTAATAGTAACTTACCATCTTCAGCAGCACGTATACTTCGCTCTGCGTAAAACGCAAAAAGTTCTCCCGCCTCTGTTAAGAAAATACGCTTGCCTATGCGGTCAAATAACGGTTGACCTAATTCATCCTCCAGCTGTTTGATCTGTTGCGATAACGTACTTTGAGTAATAAATAAGTGTTTTGATGCCTCAGTAAAGTTGAGTAATTCCTTCGCTTTTAAGAAGTATTTAAGTTGTCTTAGCTCCATAAATTGATCGGTTTTATCGATTGATATGATAGAAAAATACCGTTTTACTAATATACAACTTCCTACTACCTTTACCAAAAACAATATCAAATGAGTACCACCACATATACAGAAAGTTTACAAGAAATCAAAGCTATTAAAGGCACAATTACCTATAAGCGAATTAAATGGTGTATTTTCTTAGTAGGAGTATCTGTGTTCGCACAGCTCTATAATTTTCAACCTATCCTTTCAGAAATAACTACTTATTTTAAAGTCACTCCTGCAGAGAGTAGTTATCTTGTGTCTGCAGCTACTATGGGAATGGCATTCGGATTATTACTATTTGCTTTTATAGCTGATAGCTATCCTCGTAAAGACATCATTCTATTCTCTCTCGTGACCTCAACTCTGCTAACCCTACTATCCGCCTTTGTCAGTGATTTCTCTATATTAGTCAATATCAGTTTTATTAAAGGAATGTGTATTTCAGGTGTATCAGCAGTAACATTAGCTTACCTAGCAGAAGAGATAGACCCTAAGTACATCGGCATAGCCATTAGTTTCTACCTAGCAGGTAATACTTTTGGAGGAATGTTTGGACGCATAGTTACTGCACTAGTATCTGGTTGGTTTGGTTGGCAGGCAGCAGTATTTATTATTGGTATTATAGCTGTGATTATAGCCATAACATTCTATATATACTTCCCAGACTCTAAATTCTTCGAACCAAAAAAACTTAAGATCGGAGACAAATTATCCCAAATGAAATCCATCTTTAAGAACTATAAAATATTGGCGATGTATTTGGTCGCTATATGTTTAATGGGATCTTTCGTAAGTGTATATAACTTTCTTGGATTTAAATTAGAAGCAGCACCTTATAACTTACCACATTACTTAATCGCGATGATATTCTTAATGTATGCTTTTGGTATAGTGGGTAATATGTTAGCTGGTAGCCTATCTGATAAATATTCTCCACGTAAAATTATGCTAATTGCATTAAGCTTAATGCTAATTGGTACTATAGGTATGTATATGGATAACTTATTTATTATCCTAATAGGACTTACATTCTTTACTGTTTCCTTTTTTAGTGGACATACTATCGCCAGTAGAGTAGTCACTACACTAGGCAAAGAGGCAAAGAGTTCTGCTACTGCACTATATTGGTTCTTTTATTATGTTGGGTCTAGTGTAATAGGAAGTTCTACAGGTATCTTTGTTAATAAAGGTAACTGGAATGGGTTCTTTTACACGATAATGATAATGAGTATCATCGCATTAATCGTTACATATTTAAGTACACGTAAAGAGAATTAAACCCAGAATAAGAAATAGCATATAGACGAAAAGTAATTATGCAAAATAGCTCTGAATTACTAATTAAAGCATACTCTAGTATGGTTTTAGAAGTAATGAAAGAGATGTGAAGTAGAATTACTTTGCAGTATTTAGCTAATGCTTAATCTGGGCTAAACAAAAAAGCAATCTAGAATTAACTAGATTGCTTTTTTAATAGCGCGAGGTTAACTAAATTTATTTAGAGAAACTCACTAATTCAATTGAAGAGATGTCTTTGTGATTTACTGGACTAACTTTCGCATCAGCTCTGTTTAGTTCCTCAATCTTATATCTCAATACTTCCCCTGTGGCTGTGTTGCTTAAGCTGATTACATTTCCA
>JBOFGJ010000038.1:0-1888 GCA_051649065.1 Flavobacterium sp.
CGGTGTTTATATTTAATCTTTCTGTAGATAAATGAGATAACCACTGCGCCTAAAAGAAATGATATAAAAGCAACTAGTAATACATTATTACGTCTAGTGACCATTAATTCACTATCCTGTAGATCAAGCTTTAGTCTGATATTTTCTTTTTCGTGTTGTTCGAAGTCATAACGAATCTTAGCGAATTGATTCTTTGCTTGCTGTGTTTCTGTAGCGATTTGTTTAGATAATTCGATATAATCAGCATAGTATTGAGTTGGATTAATAACACTTGATTTAATTAAATATTCTAAGGCTGTAAGTTTATCTTTTTTGCTTTTGAAGTCTTTTGAAGTTTGATATGCTTTTAGCGCATAATCGTGTGCAGATTTATAATCCTTGTTTAAGGTATAGTATTCAGCTATATTAATATAGCTTCTATAGATATCATCTTGATTGACATTCTCTAATCTTATAACCAAGGCTTCTTTAAGTTCTTGTAATCCCTGTGTTTTATCTTGTAAATAGAGTGCTTTACCTAAGTTGTTTAAACTTCTTGCTTGTTCTTCTTTTAAGTCTTTAAATACATTAGAGGAAGTTATGTCTTTGAGTATAGCGATTGCTTTAGTGTATTCTTTAATATTTATATAAATTGAAGCTATATTGTTTAATACTATATATTTTTCTTGTTGTGATTCAATGAAAGTTAGTGCATATTCATAATTTTTAATAGCAGTATTATAGTCTTCCAATTCTGCATAACAGGTTGCTAATGCGTTGTAAATAAAAACATTAAAAGGTTTGTTTTCATTATTAATATTTGATAATTCTTGTGTAATTAGTTCTTGTGCACTATTTGGATCACCAATGGTTAAGTATATAGTTGAAATTCTTAAGTTGTTATAGGTAACACTTTCTGTTTTACCCAGTACTTGAAATTGTTGATTTGATTTTAAATAATAATTAAAAGCACTGTCTAGTTGACTTAAGTGGTAAAGACTATCAGCTTGTATCTGTAGATCATTAGCAATATTTGATTCATTTACATTAACGGCGGTTTGTTCTTCTTTTTTCTGACAAGAAATAAGCAGTGTAAAACATAAGAAAAGCAAGTATAAATACGGAGAATGAATAGATAATGAGTGTGTTTTCATTCTCCGAATTTACGGTTTTATTTAATATTACTTTCCAGTAGGTCTTTTAATTGGTGGCACACCCCAATCAATACCTTCCTGTTCTTGCTCATAGCTTCTATTAGTAGGTCTTTTAATTGGTGGTACACCCCAATCAATACCTTCTTGTTCTTGCTCATAGCTTTTATTAGTAGGTCTTTTAATTGGTGGCACACCCCAATCAATACCTTCCTGTTCATCCACCCCATTCGCTTTAACCTCTTTCTTCACCTGAAGTTGGTTGTCATCTTTATCACAGCTTATCATTGATAATGTGATTACGCCTAATAGCATAGCTACTTGTACTGATTTTTTCATCTTATTTATATATTATGTTAGATGCGAAAGGCAGTAATAGATGTTGAGGGAAGCGAGCTGCTTATCGTGACATAAAATGGCGTCCTTGTTATTTTAATCTCACGAGTAAGCAACCCATATAAATGTTTCGTACTTTTGAAACATCACAACACATATCTGATTTTCGACAAGACAAAGGAATGCCGACTTTAGGAGGTTAATGTGTTGTGATTCTGATGATTCCGATGATTCTGATAATTCCGTTTTACATTGAATTGTAATTATGACCACACTAACGAATGATGATTATATAGCATGTTTAAAAAAGCATATCGAAGCTGTTAAACATGCTTCTAAATACACTTTATTAATACCGCCCTCACCAGCACAGATAAGGGATTACTGTTTGATGCTATGTCAAGGGAATACTCTTTCTAAGG
>JBOFGJ010000039.1:0-1813 GCA_051649065.1 Flavobacterium sp.
CTTTTCAAATAAGACCAAAAAAAAAGTGGTACATCACTGTACCACTTCTATATATAAGTATAAATAATTGTCTTATACTATCGCATGAATAATATAGTATGTCACCATCGCTATGATAGCTGATACAGGTATAGTTAATATCCAAGCCCATAATAAGTTGATCGTTACACCCCATCTAACAGCAGAGATACGTTTAGTAACCCCTACCCCGATGATAGATCCAGTGATCGTATGCGTAGTAGATACCGGAATACCTAAGTGCTCAGTAACGTATAACGCTACCGCACCAGCTGTCTCAGCAGCCACCCCTTCTAATGGAGTTACTTTAGTGATTTTAGATCCCATAGTCTTCACGATCTTCCATCCTCCAGATAAAGTACCTAGACCGATGAATAAGAATGAAGCTAATGGTACCCACCACCAGTGTGATACGAATACGCTGAAGTTATCAGCACTTCCTTTAATATAATCAGGATCAATATCAACATTTAAATGATAGAAAATCACTGCTGCACCGATAATACCCATTACTTTCTGAGCATCATTACCACCATGACCTAAAGAGAACAAAGCAGAAGATACTAACTGAAGACGTTTAAACCAAGTATCACATTTATGTGAATTACCATTTCTACATATCCACATAATACCCACTGTAATAAAGTAAGCAAGGAGCATCCCTAAGAATGGCGCCCCGAATATGAATAAGAAAATAGGAATAACCTTAGCATAAACGATAACAGCCTCACCACCTGCAGAAAAACCACCTGCATGTGCTACAGCCGCACCGATAAATCCACCGATAAGCGTATGTGAAGAAGAAGAAGGTATACCTAGCTTCCACGTAATCAAGTTCCATATAATAGCAGCTACTAGCCCTGCAAAGATCACCTCTAACGTAATAAAGTTCTCATTTACTGACTTGGCTATCGTATTACCAATCTTAAATTCTCCGATAATATACAGAGAGATAAAGTAAGCAACGAAGTTAAAAGCCGCAGCCCATAATACTGCTTGGAATGGTGTTAACACCTTAGTCGTCACGATAGTTGCGATAGAGTTCGCTGCATCGTGAAAACCATTAATATAATCAAAGCCCAATGCTAAAACGATAATAATCATCAGCATAATACCACTTTGATTAGTAAACATTCCTAAGAAAAAATCCATAAATAATGTTCCTTTAATTAAGCGTATTTTACTGTAATTGTCTCTAGCACATTAGCAACATCTTTACAACTATCTGTTGCTGTTTCTAAAGCCATCATTACCTCTTTATATTTAATAATCTCAATAGCGTTAGTTTCATTTTCAAAAATATCAGCTACTGCTTTATCAAATACTTTATCTGCTTTACGTTCTAGACGAGAGATATTTTTACTTATTTCTGCCAAAGCTTCAAAGTTCTTGTTGTCCTTTAAGATTAAAAGCCCCTTAGCAACTTCGCTACAAGCTTCAAGATTTGCTTCTGTTAACTTGCGCAAAGGTTTAGTTACTTTATCGATTTGGTATAATCTCATACGAGATGCTGCATCAGATAAGTGATCTGCAATATCATCCACTGCTGTAATCAAGTTGTGAATATCCTCACGATCAAAAGGAGTAATGAAGTTTTTTCCAAGTTCTACACGTGTAGTTTGAGCGATAGCTTCAATTTCTTGTTTTAATACTTCTACGTTTTTTAATAACTGATCTCTTTCTTTAGCTGGAGCATTTACTGCTTCATTTAAAGTTTCTGATAGTTTCTTAATCTTACCTGCTGCCTTTTCAAATAATGGATAGAAAGTCTTATCCTTTGGCACTAAAAACTGAA